>CAZACO010000100.1:5138-9726 GCA_964483185.1 uncultured Desulfobacteraceae bacterium | reverse complement strand
GACAGCATTCCTGATGCCTATACCGTAAAGGTAGATGAACTCTGATGATAGCTCTCAAGAAAGGAGGAACGGTTATGAAGACAAAGACAAGGGGATTCTCGTTTTGGGTGGTAGTGGTATTTGCACTTTCCGCCATCATGATGGCGCCGGGAAATGCCGGTGCGGCCAAATTTCTCTCTTTTGGCACAGGGAGCCCTGCCGGCACCTACTATTTTCTCGGTGCGGGTTTTGCTGCGATGATTAACAAACATGTTCCGGATGTCAGGGTGACAGCAGAATCAACGGCCGCCTCCACAGAAAACGCGCGTTACATCATTCGGTGCAAGATGGATATGGGCCTCGCCTGCATGGGGACCCTTGCTGATCTAAAGAAGGAGGGGATGGATGTAGACAAGGTACGACTCATTGCAGTAGGTCATACCAGCGACACCCATTGGATCGTCAGGAAGAATTCTCCCATCAAGTCATGCAGCGACTTCAAGGGGAAGATTGTCGGCGTGGGGCCGGCCGGAAGCGCCACTCTGAATATCTACTCAAAAAAGCATCTGGCTGCCGGGTGGGGGATCGACTTTGAAGATATGAAACCGAAATATATCGCCTTTCATGAGATAACAAGGGGAATCAGAGACAATACCATTGATGCGGGAATCATTGCCGCCGGGTATCCCATTGCTGCGATCATGGAACTGTCGAGGGATATTCCGATCCGCCTTCTGGAGACAGATCCGGAGGCCTTAAAGAAGTTGCAGGCCACGTATCCCAATGTCACACCCTTTGTTATCCCGGCAGGGACCTACAGCGGGATTGACAAGGACATTCATACCTACACGCTTCCACAGATGTGGATCTGCAAGGCAAACCTCCCTGATGACCTGGTCTACCAGATCATGAAAGCGGTTTATGACCATTCAGATGAGAGGAATGCCATCCATCCCATGGCAAAAAAATACACGATTGAAAATGCCTTCAGGGGCTCCAAATCGGTACCGGTAGGCTATCATCCGGGTGCTATCAGGTATTACAAGGAAAAGGGGATCTGGGACAAGAGGGAACAATATGAATAGGTGTGTCTGTAAAACCTAAGTGCAGAGCATGGCGCATGGTGTGTAGGATGACATCCTGTGCGCTGTGCCTTCACTTTTACCCCTTTTAGAAGGTAAGACATGGACAAAACATCAGAAGCACCCGAGACATCCGGCGCTATCAGCAGTCGGCAGAGACAACTCACCGGATTTCCAGCTCATTTAGTCAGATGGATTGCCATCAGTATGAGCCTCTTTCAGCTCTATACGGGCTATTTCCAGTTCACGGCCATGAACCAGAGGGTTCCCCATGTGATACTCGGTTTCATCTTAATATTTCTTGTCTATCCCTACGGGAAAAAAGGCAGAAAAGACAGATTGAGCATAGACAGCATTGTCGCCGCCTCCATCATCCTGATCTGTGGCGTCTATGTCCTCTTCACCTGGTTCACCAAAATGGGGGAGATGGGCCTGGAGCCCCCCATGTATGAACTCATCATGGGGGGCATCTTCATACTCCTCCTGATTGAGGGGACCCGGAGGGCCCTGGGCTGGGCCTTTCCCTGTGTGTCTGTCCTGGTGCTCCTCTATGCCCGTTTCGGAGAGATCATGCCAGGTCCGTTTGCCCATAAGGATTATGGGCTTGAACGGATTATTTCAAGCATGTTTATTACCACGGACGGGATCTTCGGGATGCTCGCCGGCATCTCCGCAACCTACATATTTCTCTTTATCCTCTTTGGGGCCATGCTCAGAGAGGCGGGCGGCGGGGAGTTTTTCCTGGATCTGGCCTACGGCGTCTGCGGCCGATTCAGAGGCGGACCCGCAAAGATCGCGGTCGTGGCAAGTTCCCTCTTCGGCATGCTCTCGGGAAGCGGTCCGGCCAATGTTGCCGGAACCGGCCAGATCACCATTCCACTCATGAAGAGAACCGGTTATCCCGCGTATTTTGCCGGGGCCGTGGAAACCGTTTCAAGCGCCGGGGGACTCCTCATGCCCCCGATCATGGGGAGCGCCGTATTCATTATCATGGAGATCTTGGGCGTAAACTACATGGTCATCATAAAGGCCTCCATCCTGATGGCCGTCCTCTATTACCTCGGTCTCTTCTTGATGATTGACATCGAGGCCCAGAAGCTCGGGCTCGTTGGTCTTAAGAAGGAAGACATCCCCCCTCTGAAAAAGACATTGAAGGAAGGGTGGCATTTCTTTATCCCTCTACTGGTATTGATCTATTTTTTAGGCTTCGAAAAGTCGTCTGTCACCCGGGCCGTGCTGTGGTCAAACATAAGCATCCCTTTTGTGGCCATGATGCGGAAAAAGACCCGCATGTCCCTGTCACAGGTCCTGACCGGCCTTGAAAAAGGCGCCATAACCGCCGCACCCGTAGTGGCCATCCTGTCTCTCGGAGGGATCGTGGTGGGCATGATCACCCTAACGGGCCTGGGGTTGATGATGTCTTCTATTATGATCGAGCTCTCCCACGGAAACCTCTTTTTTCTGCTCCTGCTGACCATGGCCGCCTCGATCGTACTGGGAATGGGCGTACCGCCCGTGGCTGCCTATATTATTCTGGCGATACTGGTTGTGCCGGCCCTTATCAAGATGGGCGTGTATCCCCTTGCAGCGCATCTCTTTGTCTTTTACTTTGGTGTCATTGCCGGGATAACCCCCCCTATGGCCCCGGATGCCTTTATTGCTGCGGGGATTGCCGATTCGCCCATGATGAAGACCGCCCTGACTGCTTGCAGACTCGCACTGGTGATCTTCATCCTTCCGTATATATTCGTGTACAATAATGCCCTTCTCTTGGTGGGAAATATCGGCGAAATTCTGCTGGTCTGTATCACGGCCTTTTTTGGGGTGCTCGCATTGGCCTGTGCCGCACAGAATTTCATGGGCGGCAAATTGCCGTTTCACCTGAGACTCCTCCTCTTCTTAGGGGGCGGCTGTCTCATCTATCCAGGGTGGATTTCAGATCTGGCAGGGATGATTATTGTCATTGGGCTTCTCTACATCAGGGTCCCGGATCAGTTGAAACGGTTCACCATAGGGCTTTTCAAACGCCGTTCACCCGACGCCCTTGCGGGAAGCGGATAGGAGCTCATTTTTGGGATCTTGCTTTAAATGACCTTAAAGGAATTCAGGGGGTTACCGTCAGCCGAAAGGAGGGGATCGTAGACCATGTCAGACAAGGATGGTGCGGCAAAAGATCTTGAAAGCCTGCTGCTTGACCATATATCAGGCGTTCATTATGAAGACCTGCCGAAAGAGGTGATCTCATATTGTAAACTTTTTATCATCGATTCCTTAGGCGTTACCTTCCCCGGAAGCCAGGCCCCCGGATGTCAGGCAGTGGTGGATCTGACAAGTGCCTGGGGCGGAGATTCCGGCTCGCGGATTCTGATTCATGGGAACAGGACAGCGCCGCCCCTTGCCGCCCTTGCCAACAGCACCATGATGCATGCCCTGGACTTTGACGATACTCTGGATGCCTCGGCCCTCCACACATTCGTCAGCGTCCTCCCTGCCGCCTTAGCTGCAGCCGAATCGGTTGGCAACGTGGATGGAAAAAGGCTGATCACGGCGTTGGTATTGGGCGTGGACGTTGTTTGTCGTTTGAGTTTAGGTATTAGAAGGCCCCTTTCCTGGATCCGAACAGCGACCTGCGGGTCATTTGGCGCAACCGCAGCAGCCGGAACCATATTAGGTCTGGGCCGTGAGGAATTGGCTAATGCCCTTGGCGTGGTCTACAGCCAGACATCCGGAAACGCCCAGGGTCTCCTGGAAGGGCGCCTGGTCAAACGGATGCAGCCCGGTTTTGCTGCCCAGGCCGGGGTGATGTCGGCGTTTCTAGCAAGATCAGGCATCACCGGGAGCCATCATTTCCTCCAGGGAGCGCAAGGGTTCTACCGCCTCTATGAACGGGACGAATACGATCCCGGCCCCGTGGTGGATGGTTTAGGGGACCATTACACGATTTCGGACCTCAGTCTCAAGCCCTACCCCTGCTGCCGGATGACCCATGCCTCCATTGACGCGGCCCTCCAACTGAGAAATATGATCGGCGATTCCATCTCGGAGGTCGAGGAAATAGGGGTCACTGCATCCAAAATGGTCACTGAGATGGTGGGAAAGCCCTTTGTTATCGGAACCGACCCCCAGGTCGATGCCCAGTTCAGTATCCCTTATACCGTCAGCACGGCCCTGCTCCGCGGCGATGTCTTTTTGGAGGATTTTGAAACAGACCGCATCTTGGAGGGGAGGGCCAGGCTGCTGAGTGAAAGGGTAAAGGTCGTGCGTGACCCGGCACTGTCCGAAAAGGACATCATTCATTCCACTGTAACTATCAGGATGAAGAACGGTCAGATGCACAAAGCAGTGGTGGATGCGCCTTTGGGCAATCCGGCAAATCCGCTGGATATGACACAGTGTCAGCAAAAATTTACAAAATGTCTGGCCTACAGCAAAATTGATTATGATGAAAGCAGGTCAAGGGAATTGCTCTCTGCGATCGAAGCATTGGAAGACGTCCAGGATGTCAGCGTCATCAGCACCTTGATGGA
>CAZACO010000100.1:0-5038 GCA_964483185.1 uncultured Desulfobacteraceae bacterium | reverse complement strand
CGATCGAAGCATTGGAAGACGTCCAGGATGTCAGCGTCATCAGCACCTTGATGGAAGCATGACCCGCACGTTTCGTCTTGGGCCTTCACCATCTAACCGCCGATCTCACATACTCAGTCTGGGAGGGATCGGATGGAAATGAAAGAGATGGAAAACCGTCTCGAACGAAACTTCTTTGGATCGACGATTGACGATTTCCGATTGACGATTGAAAAACCCGCAACTAGGAACTCGGAACACTCATTCGTCGGCCAGAGGAAGAGCTGATATGACAGTGAAAGAAATATTCGATGCGGGCGCAGCCAAATATGATGGGCAGAGACGAAAAGTCATCCCCTGCTTTGATGATTTTTACGAAACCGTCATCTCTCTGATACCGTTTAAGAGTGAGGACCCGTTCGCAGCGTTGGATCTCGGAGCAGGAACAGGCCTGTTAACATCGTTGATTCTAAATAAATTCCCAAAAGCTATATTAACGGTTCTTGATATTTCTGAAAAGATGCTCGCCAAAGCGAGAGAACGGTTTAAAGGAAACCGTCAGGTGCGCTTTTCTGTTATGGACTACTCTGTTTCACCGTTGTTGGAAAAGTTTGATCTGGTGGTTTCGGCCATGTCCATACACCACCTCTTCGATTCTGAAAAAAAGGCCCTTTTTCAAAGATTGTTTGACGCCCTTAAGCCCGGAGGAGAATTCATCCATGCCGAACTCGTGAAAGGGGCTACAGATTATTCGGAGGCGTTTTGTAAGCGGATGTGGCTTGATCATCTCCAAGAATCGGATTTGACCGGGGAGCAATTATCCGTGATCCTGGAGCGGATGTCGTATGACAGGACAACCAGGCTCCAAACACAGCTCGACTGGCTTACAGAGGCAGGTTTCGAGGATGTGGATTGCTACTACAAATACTATAACTTCGCCGTATATGCCGGGAGGAAGCTAAGAGGTTTTTCTAATGGCTGTTGATGTAAAAAGGCTAAAAAAAGATTTGGCAAAAATCGTCGGGAAAGAATATGTGTTCACGGACCGGCCCACCTCTCTGGCCTACGCAAAGGATACCATGCCCTGGGACGTTGAACCGCGTAATATGCCTCATGCGGTTGTCAGGCCGTTCAACAGCCATGAAATCTCCCTGATTTTGCGGTATGCAAACGAAAAGAAAATACCCGTTCACATACATGGATCAGGCACGTCCTTGGTAGGACTCGGTCGGCCTAAGACCCACTGCATTGTCTTGGATATGGGCAGGATGAAAGCGCTCGATGTCTTTCCCGAACGGGGTTATTTTGAAGTGGGCCCCGGGTACCATATCGGCAAACTGAGAAAGGCCCTTGCACCCTATAATGCATTGCTTCCGGCGTTTCCAGGCAGCGAACTGGTTGCCACCATAGGAGGATTTGTCTCGGTAAATACCAGTGCCCACGCCGTGGATGCGGCGCTTTTCAAGCCCGGTGACTATGTACTCGGAATGGAAGTGGTGCTTCCAACCGGAGAAATCCTTCAAACCGGAACGGAATCGACCCGAAAACCGGCAGGTATCGAGATCACAAAATTCTTTGTCGGCTCAGAGGGGCTCTGGTGCGTCATTACCAAAATACGGATGCGTTTGATCCCCCTGCCATATCTGAAACATATTGTTGCCTACTACAAGCGTACCGACGATATCCTGGATACGGTCATCGCCATGTATAAACAGGGCATGCCAACCCCCATGTTTTTCGAATATCTCGATGAGAAGTCATCCGAAATCGGGTTTGAGGCAGTAGGGTTACCCCCGCCTCCCGGTGCTGTGGCCATGATGGCGATCCACTCTTCCACACAAGCGGGGTGTGATGAAAAGGCCAAGAATTTCCTTGAATTTCTGGAGGTCGGGAATCCGATCGAGGCCAAGATCGTAACCGACAAAACAGAATGGGACCAGATATGGAGCAGCCGGGCCGAGGCAGGAAATTACATGTATCGGTTAGGCTCGACCTTTGGGAGCGAGATTACGGTAAGGACCGACAAACTCAAAGAGGCCTTTCATGAAGCACGGGATATTATCTTGAACCTCGACAGTTATAAAGGGAACGAATTTTTTACCTTCGGCCATATCGGGGCCCCTACGATTCATGCGTATGCCTTCATACGCACAAAGGATATCCCAAACCAGGTAAAGATAGCGATTGCCAAAGAGGTCAGGGAGAAAACCGAGGACCTGAACATTAAATATGGCGGTTGCGGAGGTGAATGGGGCCTGACCGCACAGAGGGTTCCATTTCTCAAAAAGAAATACGGTAAGGCATACTATGACCTTCTGGTCAATCTCAAGAAGACCCTGGATCCAAACAACATTCTCAATCGGGGCAATCTGGAGGGGTGGACGTGAGTCAAAAAGAGGGCGCAAAAAAGAGATTGCTCAAAGAAATCGCCAAGTGCCGGGCATGCCGGTTTTGTGTTGACGTATGCCCCACCTATCAGGCCTCCGAAGGCCTGGAGTCGATGTCTGCATATGGAAGACTGCAGATCCTCAAATATCTGCTCAAAGGCACTCTCATCTTTGACGACGCCCTGGCCTATCTGCTGTACAGCTGCCTTCAATGCAGGCGTTGTGAGGTAACGTGTAAGAGCAAGGGTCAGAACTTGGACATATGCGAGATCATTCAATTGGGCCGGCATCTCTTGTCCCAGAGCCTTGTGGAAGGAAGCAGAAGTGAAAGGATCTAAGACGCTCATATCGAATGCATTGTCAACTCTCAAAGGGAACGTGGAACGAACGGGCGATCCCTTAGGTTTTAATGGCATTTACTGGACCGAATGGTCTGACGGGCTGGGCCTTCCCAAAGAGGGTAAGACCCTATTGCTTACCGCAAGGATGTATCAGATGCTGCCCTACGTCATTCAGACGACGGATCTGATGACAATTGTCAGGCCCCTGCTTGCCACAAAAGGACTGAATCTGTTCCTTGCCATGGGCAACCGCTTGGCCGGAGAGAGGATCATACGGTCAAAGGCCAAAGGGGAGACGGAGATCAAGGAAAAGGGAGAAAAAGCCCTCAAGGGGATTGTGTCCGCTCTCAGAGCGGTTGGGCAGGATCTGGCATATCTGTATGACTTAGAGCCCTACAGCGGCGTGCTCTTGTATGATCTGGGTCTCGAAGAGGATATTGCACCCCACATAAAGAGGGTGTATGACCTTCTAAAGGGCCGCGGCATAGAGGAGGTGATCACGGTTGACCCTCATACGACATTCATGCTGAAAGAGATCTATCCAAAGTACATCACAGGCTATGACATACGGGTGAAGCATTACTTGGAGATCCTGTCGGAAAAAACAACGCACCTTAAAAGGAAGGGCCGTGGGAACCTCCCAAAACAGTTTGTCATACACGATTCCTGCGTCATGACACGGGATCTGGGAATCGTGGAAGAGGCTCGAAAGACTGCAGAGAGCATCGGAATCGAGGTTCTTGAGCCCGAAAGCAGGGGGTTAGACACGGCCTGCTGTGGGGGTCCTGTAGAATATGCCTTTGCCGATCTCAGTCATCAAATATCCGCCATTCGCATGAATGAACTTGCCGGTGTCGACCGCAACGTGATGGTGACCTGTCCCATATGCCTTGTTAATCTGGGCAAGTATGAGCGGGAACTGGGCGTCAGGGTGTGGGATATGGGAGAGTTGCTATATGCTTCATTGACGGTCCCCTAAAAATTATATTTTCTCGCCAAGACGCCATGATCGCCAAGAAAAGATTTATAAATATTAGGGGGTTAGCTTTGCGCCCTTTGCGGCTTTGCGAGAGATTTTGATTTTTTACGGATGTGTCAACATTCGATGTGTCAGAAGCTGAAGGAAACACGAGGATGCTATTGAGACAGGATCGGATGTCCAGCCGGGAACGGATGGATTCCCTTTTCAATCACCGGGTGCCGGACCGGGTCCCGTTGGGCGCCATGAGTACGGGGTTTAACACCCGGAATGCCGGATACTCGGTTGCTGATGCGTACAATGATCCGGAGAAGAGTTTCCATGCCATGCAGTGGACGTCCGAGCAGTATGGCTGGGACCCGATACCCCAGTACTCCGGCCACACCGTTCTCGGCGTAATGGATTTCGGCGGTGAGGTTCGGTTGCCGAAAGGCCAATACGAAGGGGCCCTGGTAGTGAAGTCGCATCCGGTAAAAACAGAAGCGGATATAGAAAACCTCAAAATGCCGGACCCCAGAAACGCCGGAAGAATTCCCAAGGCGATGAGATTCTCCCAGTTGCAGATGGAACATGGGCTCCCGGTCTTCTTTTTTTCCCGCTCTCCCTTCACAATGGCAGCAACCATATCCAGTCTTGAGCAGTTTTGTAAATGGATGATGAAGAAGCCTGAACTCTGTCACCGTCTCATGAGATTTTCCATTGAACATATCTTTGCCGTTCTGGGTTACTGGGTGGAAACGTTCGGGGCCGGGAGGATATTTGCCTGGATGAGTTCTCCCAGCGAATCCAATCAGGTCGTTTCACCAAAACACGTGGAGAAATTCGGCCTCCCTTACCACATCGAATACCATCAAAGGTTGAATGACCTCGGAATCAAGCGCTTTGGCTTTCATATCTGCGGGGACCAAAACCTTAACCTACCCTATCTCGCAGATGTCTCTCCATGGAACCACCCCAGTGTACTCAGTTTCGGCCATGAGGTGGATCTAGAGGTTGCCGGCAAATATTTCCCCGAGGACATTATCTTTGGAAATATCGAGCCCGCACTCTTTCAGACCGGGACACCCCAAAAGATCTACGAACTCTCTGAGGCTGCCATCCATAAGGGAAAGAAGGCCCCCGGGGGGTTTATATTAGGCCCGGGTTGCGGCCTCCCTGCCACGGCTCCTCCGGTCAATGTATACGCAATGACCAAGGCTGTCCACGACTTCGGTTGGTACGGCTGATAATCGCCAAAGACCAGGCCTCACAAAACCCCTTCAGCGCTTGTCAAAGAACGGCCGATAACAAAACTAATGCGGATAGCCGCAACCAAAAATTTATCACACAGAGACACAAAGCACACAAAGGGT
>CAZACO010000099.1:0-9733 GCA_964483185.1 uncultured Desulfobacteraceae bacterium | reverse complement strand
TGGGCTGTTGCCCTAACAAAGGAGGTATTGAGATGAAATCAGCGATACGATTGGGAATGGTTGTCCTGGGTGTGCTGGCAGTGATCGGGCTCATGGCGCCCGCCGATGCCTTAGCCGTCAAAGAGGTCAAGATTGGTGTGATATACCCGTTGACCGGGGGCGCTGCTGCAGCAGGACGTGAACTCAGGGCCGGTGCGGAACTGGCAGCCGAGATCGCCAATAGCGTGATGGCCGATCTGCCGATGACAATGGCCCAGAACGCAGGGGTCAAGAGCCTGGGCGGGGCCAAGATCACCCTCATCTTCAAAGACCACGAGGGAAACCCCACCCTCGGTGCGGACCTGGCCAAGAAGCTCATTTTAGATGACAAGGTGGACGGGATCCTGGGTTGTTATTTCAGCTCCGTAACCAAGACCGTCAGTGCGGTGTGCGAGCAGTATGGGGTCCCGATGATCAACGGATCTTCCACCTCACCCGCACTTACCCAGCGAGGGTTTAAATGGTTCTGGCGGACCACGCCCCACGACAAGTGGTTTACCAAGGACCTCTTTGAATTGTTGGTCGGACTTACCAAAGGAAAGGTGAAAGGCGTCACGGCCGTCCCCAAAAAGGAGATCGAGAACCTGGCATCGGCCTGTGAAAAGACCGAATGGGGCTCCCACGTATCGGGGCTCATCAAGGAGTTTGCAAAGGAATACGGGTTTAATCTGAAAAAGTCCCTCCTCTATGCAGCAAAGTCTGCCGACTTGTCGAGCGAGGTCCGTTCCCTGAAGGCGTCCCGGGCCGATGTGATGCTTTTCGCTTCCTACACCTCTGATGCCATCCTGATGGTCAAGACCCTCAAGGCCCAGAAGGCCCATCCCAAGATCATCTGGGGCCAGGATGCGGGCTTTGAAAAACCCGAGTTCCGAAGCACCTTAGGCGACAGTATTGCCGGGATCCTGACCCGGACCGTGTTTCTCCCCAAAGTGGTGGAGATCAAGAAGTTGGCCGGACAGGTCAACAGCCTCTACAAGAAACAGACAGGCAATGATCTCGGCGGCGCCTCTGCCAGGGCCTTTACCGGTCTACAGACCTGGGTGGCCGTTCTTGAGAAGGCAGGTTCCACAAAGCCTGCCGATATCCAGGCCGCGGCCAATGCCATCGATATTCCGGGCAAGGAGTTGGTGGTACCGTGGCAAGGGATCAAGTTCTCCACCTCGGGTGACGAACTGGGCCAGAATGTCTTAGGCTCCGGTCTGATCGGCCAGTACCAGAAGGGGAAGGACGGCAACATCGGCCTTGAAATCATATACCCCTTTGATGTCTCATCAGCAGATATGATCTTCCCGTTTGCGGGATTTTAGTCGTTTTCCGTTTTCCAAACCCGGTTCTTCAACCCGTGTTCTGCCGGGTGGGAGGGCCGGTTTCCAGTTTCGAATTTCCAGTTTCACACGACCGCCTGTTATGGATATCCTCGTTGGATCCCTGTTTGCCGGCCTGCTGATCGGGATGGTCCTGGCCCTGGTTGCCCTGGGTCTGACCATCATCTTTGGCGTGATGGACATCGTGAACTTCGCCCATGGTGAATTCCTGATGATCGGAATGTATACCGGGCTTTTGACCGCTCAGGGTCTGGGCATCGATCCGCTTTTTACCCTCCCCGTGGCCGGGGTTGTGGGATTCCTTTTAGGTGTTATCTGCTACTTCGGATTTATCAAGTTCCTCATGCGAGGCCCCATAGTGGCACAGCTTCTTGGGACCTTCGGGCTGATGCTTTTCCTGAGGAATCTGGCCCTCCTTATCTTCGGGTCTGAAGACAGGGCCGTCCACCATGGGATCCTGGTGGGCAAGAGCTTTGACATCGGGATGGGGGTCATTGTTCCTGCTACCAAACTCGCTGCTGCAGCTCTTTCGGTGGCCGCTTTTATTTCCGTATGGCTGCTGATGAACCGCACCAAGATCGGCAAGGCCTTGACGGCGACCGCCTTGAATGCACAGGGTGCCCGCTACATGGGGATTCCCACTGAACGGATGAATGCATTGGCCTGGGGCATCGGCGGGGCCTCTGTCACCATCGCAGGGGCCTTGATCGTCAATTTCTGGTCGGTCAATCCCTTTATCGGACTTCTGTTTACCATGATTGCCTTTGCTATCGTGGCATTAGGGGGCTTTGGCAGTGTTCCGGGGGCCTTTTTTGCCGGGCTTGTGGTGGGATTGATTACCGAACTTCCCGGATTCTGGGATTTTTTCACTTTCACCTTCGGCGCCGACTGGATGACCCATATCCCGATGACGTCCTTTAAATACATGTGGGTCTATGCGGCATATTTTGTGATCATGGTGGTTCGACCCAGGGGGCTCTTTGGATGGAAACAATAAAAAGCGCCCTCGACTTCTCGGACTTCCCCCGCCTGGACCTTGTGGTGGCAGGCAGTGTCGCCGTCCTCCTTGTTGTCTTTCCCCTCTTTCCCCATTCCTCATTTGCCATGGCAACCATGATCCAGTTCCTCATGTTCTCGCTCTATGGGATGGGCTGGAACACCATCGGCGGTTACGGCGGTCAGGTGGATCTGGGGAAGGCCCAGTATGTGGGGATCGGGGCATATACAACGGCGGTGATGCTGATCCGGTGGGACGTGCCTTTCTGGGTCTCCATGCCGATCGGGATGTGTTTCTCGGTATTGTGGTCCTTTATCATCGGGTACCCTCTCTTTCGCCTCAAGGGGCACTATTTTGCCATTGCGACCATTGCCACCTCCTTGGTACTGAAGGATATCTTCGAGGTATGGGACTTTGTGGGGGCGGCCAGGGGCCTGGAGATTTCTCCCATCAAGTATCATCCCCCTGACTTTCTACGGCTCATCTTCAAAGAGGACGTTTACTACTTCTATACCATCCTGGGTTTTTTCTTCCTGGGGATTCTGTATATCAACTGGTTTCGGAAGTCACGTTTAGGGTTCCAGCTCCGTTCTATCAAGGACAACGAGGACGTGGCGCGATCCTTAGGCGTGAATGTGCACTGGGCCAAGATCAAGACCTATGCCATTGCCACGGCATTCGTCAGCCTGGTGGGGTCGTTTCATGCCTGTTATATCAAGAGTATCGAGCCGGAAGACACCATGAGTCTGGACCTCTCGATCCTGATAGCGCTCATGGCCATGTTGGGCGGGGCCGGCTCTCTCTGGGGACCGATCATCGGCGCCGGCATCCTGATCCCTCTCAAGAGCTATCTCAAGGAGTGGTTAGGGGCCCAGGCCGGGCTGGTGGGGATAGACCTGGTTATTTACGCCCTTATTATCATGCTCATTTCAGCATTTGAACCCCGCGGCATCTGGGGCATTGTTGAAAAGATCCGGCGGAGGAAACGGAGTTAATGGCATTCTTGGAAGTCCATCACCTGAACAAGGTTTTTGGTGGCCTGAGGGCCAACAACGATGTCACTTTCAGCATGGAAAAGGGTGAACTGGTGGGGCTGATAGGACCCAACGGAGCGGGCAAAACCACCCTTTTTAACTGTATTTCAGGACTTCATACGGTTACTTCCGGAGAGATCATCTTTGACGGGGAAGATATCACCGAACTGAAGGCCCATGAGGTGGCGCGGCGCGGTCTGGCCCGGACATTTCAGGTCTACGTGGCGTCCGGGGACCTGAGCGTCATCGAAAACGTGATGGTGGGATGTTTCATGAGGGCCCGTTCGCGCTCCCGGGCCAGGGCCCGTGCTGCCGGGATTTTGGAGGATTTAAAGATCGACGATCTGTCCGATTACCTGGTAAGTGAACTCCCGGTTGCCGCTCAGAAACGGGTCACCATGGCAACGGCCATCGGCTCCGATCCCAAGCTTCTCCTGCTGGATGAAGTGGCGGCCGGGCTGAACCCGAATGAAATCGACGGCATGATGGCCAGCATTCAGCATATTCATGATGAAATGGGAATCACCGTCATGCTGATCGAGCATGTGATGGAACTGGTCATGAAAATCAGCCACAGGGTGATTGTCTTAGACTACGGCGAAAAAATCGCAGACGGCGATCCTGAGGCCATCTCAAAAGACCCCCGGGTGATCAAGGCCTATCTGGGGGAGAAGTATGTTAAGGAGCATGGGGCGGGGTGATTTACGACCTGTGTACGGTCAGCCCGTAGGGGTCTCTTTCCAAGAACCGCAATAAAGAGGGGATAAAGGACGCTCGGCCGACGCCTCGTGAACTTTGAATAACTGTCGTGAAAAGGCAGGACGAATGTCACAGGGTTTACTGCCTGATCTGTTTTCCTTTGATCCCGATCAAAAGATGCGGGACTTGCAGGACAGAGGAAAACAAATAACAACAAGCCGAACCCGATACAGTCATTTTATTCAAAAGGGTGTTCTTATGTGCACAGCTATTTTCTTGAGTGCCATCATGCTGCAGATCTTCTCTTTTCTGGCCTCTCAGCAGAAAGAAACATATTTCCTCTCTGCGAACTCTGCCTCGAGTCCCGCGTTGGCGGGATGAAAAACATTCTCTCACTTACCCGCATAGCAAAGCCGGGACCATCAGCATAGCTGAAGGCTTAAGGCTCGCGCACAAATAATTTCACATTTTCGCATCCCATCTTCAGACCATTTTCGGCTGCGCTTCAATCGCAAATTCCTCTAAATAGTACGGCTATTCCTGTGGTTTTGCTCAATCGGCGCAGCCAAATCTGACCTAAATCTGGGCGCCAATTCTGGGACCTTATTTTTGCACGAGCCCTTAAGGGTTTAGTTAAAGGCAAGCAGAGAGATGAGAAAAATTAAACATCAGAATAAGGGAATAATGATTGATTTCAACTTCTCAATATTTCGTGCTCAGATCGGATTCAGGCAACAGCCTGTTGACAGGCTGCAAAAGGCCTCTCTTTTTTCGCACCGTTTTGGGCCGCACAATGTCCAATTTTTTCATTCTAAATGCCAAGGTTGAAGGATGTATATCTATAAGTTCGGCTGCGCCTCCTGGACCCCGTACCTTCCAGCCCGTCTTACGGAGCGCCCACAGGATATGACGACGCTCGTTTTCCTTCAGGGAAGGGCCACCGCCTTTCGGGTACGGTAATTCGGAGTGCATCTCATCCAGTTTTGGTACTCGGAAATGGATTCCTTGCTGTAAAATGACGCCTCTTTCAATGACATTTTCCAGCTCTCGAACATTGCCCGGCCAGTCGTATGCCATCAGCTTATCCGTCTCTTCTTCTCTAATGGCTTTGAAAGTCTTGCCTTTCTCTCTTCCATGGAACGTCAAGAAATGCTGAGCAAGCAAGGGTATATCCTCTTTTCTGTTTCTAAGTGGAGGCACATAGATTGGAAAGACGTTTAGCCGGTAGTATAGGTCTGCCCTGAACTGTTGAGTATTGATAGCCTGTTCAAGATCCCTATTGGTGGCGACAACAAGTCTAAAGTCGGAACGTAAGGTCTTGGTTCCGCCTATCCTTTCGAATTCCTTGCTCTGGAGCACCCTTAGCAGACGCACCTGGACTTCGAGGGAAATATCCCCGATCTCATCCAAAAAGAGTGTCCCTCCATCGGCAAGTTCAAATCGGCCGATTCGACGGCCAATGGCACCTGTAAACGCCCCCTTCTCGTGACCGAAAAGTTCGCTTGGAATGAGGGTATCCGGCAGGGCACTACAGTTGACTGTGATAAATGCTTTATCCTTGCGCATACTGTGGCGGTGAATCGCCCTGGCAATAAGTTCTTTGCCAACCCCAGTCTCTCCCCGTATCATGACCGTGGAATCCGTACCGGCGACCTGATATATTTTGTTCAGCACTTCCATGATTGCTGGACTCTCCCCAACAATATCATCGAAGTTAGTTTTCTGAAGATGCTGTTCTTCATAGTATAAATTTTCTTCCTTAAGTCGCTGATTCAGACCTCTGACCTCTTCATAAGCCTTCGAGTTGGATATTGCAAAGGTCGCCAGTGCGGAAAAATAGGCAAGAAGTTCCAAGTCAGAATCTTTGAATGCCTGACTCAGCAACCGGTTATCGTGATAAAGTACCCCGATCACCTTATTCTGGAAAATCATTGGGGCACAGATCAAAGAGCGAATGACCTCTCCGGTGGTAAATTCCTGAATTTCCTCTGAATGTCTTCCTGAAATGTAACCTTTTCTCGATTCAACCACTTCTTCGATCACCTTTCTGGATCCAGCAAAATCAGGATGATCAATTTGTTCGGGTATAAGATTCTTGGACGCAGCCAGATGAAAGGTAGAACGATTCTTTTTTTTGTCAATCAAAAGCATGGCGCCTCTTTCAGCTCCGATGACTCGGTTCAGTGTAAAGAGTATGTGTTGAATCAGGTCGTTATTATCCTTAAAGGTTACCGCCTCTTGCCCCAATCTTAATATTTCTCTAAGAAGATTCTCTTGAGAAGGCCTATCCCTGATCAGAGATCGGAGATCGTCCGGAACCAGGGATTCATTAAAGGAAGACAAGATGATCGAGGCTCGTTTCGTTAGACTCTTCGCTGTCTTCTTTTTACCAATGAGCATATTTTGGCGGGCCAATTCCAGCTGTGTCCTGGCCAGTTCAATTTGATGACCGGATTCTTCCAGCCATTTCAAGGAGAGTCTTAGAGATTTAATGATAGTTCCCTGGGGCAAGCCCTTTTGCATCTGAAGGAAGGCTTTATACCTATAAGCTACCCCCTTCATAAAAATGTTTATACCCCTTATCATTCGATTAACTTCCCTTTCAATGGAAAGGCCTGCAATACGGGGAAGCTTTTTCTCTTCCATTGCCCAGCAGAGATGCATAAGGAAAGGGTTAGGCTGCACCGTCACACGAACTTGACCTCTTTGCTTCAAAAATTGGCGAAGTTGACTGAGGCACTGTTTATTTTTTCCTTTTAGATAATAACCATAGGCTAACGCCAGCCTCCCCATGATTTGTGCCCAGTCATTCTGGCCCCGTTCTGCCTTTCCCATAGAACTCTCCAAAAATGAGAGAGCATCGTCAACCCGGTCAATAATAAGCATGATGCTGCCAATACAAAATTCGGCAATGACAGTATGCAATTCATTTCCTTTTTCCATACAATGTGTTCGCAAGGCATCTAACATCCCAAGGCCCTGAGTGACCTGACCATTATAAGCATAACACCGCCCCAAAGTCAGGGCTGCCAAAAGAGGAAAGTTGGTATTGGGAAGTTTGTCAACCTCCGGCAAAAACGCTTCATAACTTTGTATAGCCTCCTGGTAACGGCCTTGCCAATAAAGGAAAAAACATCTGAAGGTGGTGCCCGAACGCAACAATTTGGGGTCATTGATTTCTTTTGTCATGGACCATCCTTCTTCAAAATGCCTAATGGCGCTTTTATATCGGGAGCAAAGCCATTCATTCTTAGCCAGATGCATTTCCAAAAGGGCTTGCGCAGACTTTATATCCCATGCTTTCGCCCGCATCATCGCCTCATTAATCACGGAGAGCACTTTTGTCGTATCATGGATGGCTGTGGAAATTCGCAGATACTTCAACGCCGCTTGAATAAAAAACCTGTCTGTTTCTTCTCCGTATTGGTCAGAGATATCATTGAGGACTTTGGTATAACATTCAAGGGCTTTCCTATGGTTGTAGTCCTCCAGGTAGAGATCGCCTGCCCTTTCTAACCAACGGCATTTTTTCAAGTCATTCGATGTTTCAATAAGATAGGGAGCCAAGGTTCGGGCCGTAGTCCTGTCATCCGGCAGTTCAGTTGAAAGCAGGTCCACAATCTCTCGTTTTAGGAGATTCTTTTCCTCTGATGTCAATTGATTCTGTAATCCCTGTCGCATGTTCATATCAACAAAACAAAAGATACATGGATCTGTTTTTTCCATCCACCCCCGTTTAATACCTTCTTCAACTGCAGAAATGATCTCGGAAGCTCTCCTTTTGGTTAAATCAACAATCCAGTCAATAGAAAAGCTTTCTTCAAACAGGGCGGCAACAGCCAAAATGCCTTGGTGATCGTATACGTCAGGATTTCGGAGTTTTGCATCAGAATTCATAACTACCTCTACTATGATTTACAGGTATGTATCCTTCAAGGGAATGAACGCTAAATCATAAGAGTACCTTAGTACAACTAAAAAAAGAATGTCAATATGGTTGCGCAATATGTTGATCCTTATTGTACAACATTTTGAGCATTACGTATCCATACGAGGTGGTGCTCTTCTTTCGTTTTATGCATCTATATGATATTACATGTGATATCAGATAATTAGTCATATTTCAGAATGTTGGCATTATCGTTGCGCACTACCTTTGACAATTAAGAGATTTCCAGAGGAATTCTATGAGATTTGGGTAATTTCCGGTTAGGAACTTGTATATGATTTTATAAAAAAGTAGCAAAATCGGCCAGTTGAGGCCATTTTTTGCTTGACATTTCAGCTGGGGTGTGCGGCGAAAGTTTGTAATCTTTAGTGATTTCATTAGATTACAAAATGTCCTGCACGCTCGATCGTCAAGCCAAAACAGATGCACCATCTACAGGGCCGTACATGGCATGCCCCCGTTGGAATCGCGAGGAGACAGGCCTTTGAAAATGACCTTTGAAGATCAACTCAAGGCATGCATCTTCTTCCATCTGGAAGAGCACACGTCCGCGCGACATCTCCTTCAACTCCTTGAAAAAGATGATTTTTCCCGTAACGTCATCCCCCCAGAAGACGGAATCAAAAAAAACAGTTTTTCTGAAGCCATCAACTCCCGAGGACTTGAACAGCTTGCGCACATCTACCAAAACCTGCAAAGCGAGGCTGTCGGCGTCCTGCCAAAAGAACATGATGAACTCGGAGATCTCATCGGCATCGACGGTTCCTTGATCGATGCATCTCTTTCAATGCACTGGGCCGATTACACAAAAGGTTCAAAGAAAGCCAACGTGCATGTCGGTTTTGATCTAAACCACAGCTTTCCGAGAAAGATATTTTTCTCTGACGGCAATGGGGACGAACGTCCCTTTGTCAGCATGATTCTTTCTCCCGGACAAACCGATGTTATGGATCGAAGGTATCAAGCACACGATCGATTTGATCAGTGGCAAGAAGAGTGTAAATATTTTGTATGCCGCGTCAAAGCCAGTACAAGGAAAAAACGTATGAAAGACAATGACATGAATCCAGGCAGCAACATCTTCAATGACGCAAGTGTTTTGTTGGGTACGCCCGGAGTCAATCAGACCGGGAAACCTCTCAGACTTGTCGGATTCACCGTCGATGGCACAAAATACCGGGTCGCCACAAGCCGTTATGATTTAACAGCAGAACAAATCGCTTTTATTTACAAGCTCAGATGGGACATAGAGAAATTCTTTGCATGGTGGAAACGCCATCTCCGAGTCTACCATCTGATTGCCAGAAGCGAGTATGGCCTAATGGTCCAGATACTTTCCGGGCTGATCACCTACCTCCTGCTTGCCATCTATTGCCGTGAGCAGCACAACGAAAAGGTGAGTATAAAAAGGGTCAGGGAACTTCGTATCAAGATACAGAATGAGAGCCGCATCGCCAACAACCATATAGCCAGTCCAAATTTTGAAAATCACCAAATGTCGAACTGTTATGCAAGACTCTAACCGGGAATTACTGATGGGATTTGGGTTTTATACATTGTGGAGGCGTTTTTTTAAATTTGCATAACGCTTCCCAAAAAACAAAAACGAATTGCAAAGGAGGAGAAAGGAAAGTTGATTTTAATTTTTCGGATGAACAGAATCTACTAAGAGACACGGTAAAGAGAATGG
>CAZACO010000098.1:0-9735 GCA_964483185.1 uncultured Desulfobacteraceae bacterium | reverse complement strand
GCGTCGATCGGCCTTTCAATGGAGCCTTTTTTGCTTTGTTATTGACTGAATCAGGTCATTTGCTTATAATTAATTGGGCTTAAAAACACTGTTGAACATCAATTGCACCCTGTTCCCAATGCTGGATTACGTCATCAACAACCGGAAGTTAGATAAATATGTGGTCACCTTTGAGACAGGCCAGACGGTTTTTCTCGAAGGGGACGACTCCCAGGATCTGTATATTCTGGTTGAAGGGAAGGCGGGTATTCTCAAGGGAACCATAATGATAGCGGAGATCTCAGACAAAGGGTCTGTATTCGGGGAGATGTCCTTTCTTCTGGGGGAAAACAGGACCGCCACCGTCAAGGCGGTGACCGATCTGAAGGTCATAAAGATACCCAAAGAAGAGGTTTCCACCTTTCTCAACGAATTTCCGGAAGTCGTTCGGGAGTTTTCCAGGTATCTGGCCAAGCGGCTCGATGAGACCAGCCAGATCGTCTACGGGCTCAAGGAATTCTGTGACCAGCTTCCGGATGCTGTGATCCTGACGGATAGAGACGGCAAGATCCTGTCCTGGAACCGTGCGGCCGAAAAGCTCTATGGCCGGGAAGAAGATCAGATGCGTTATAAGTCTGCCGAAGAAATTTATGAAGACCCTGCTGAATATAGGCGTTTTCTTGAGGAGGTTATATCCAAATATGCGGTGAGTGAAAAGACCCTCAGGGTCAGACATCCCAAAGAGGGGGTACGACTTGTTTCCACAAGCACAACGGTTCTCTACGATGGTCAGCACAACTTTCAGGGCGTTCTCTCCCTGGGAAGGGACGCCACCCGGGCGGAGACCGTGGCGAGACGATATCAGCGCGTGAGACGCTGGTTTATCCCATTATTTGTCTTGTTGGTCCTGTTAGGGGCCGGCATCTTTTTCGGTTATCCCTATTTTTCAAAGGGGTACAACATCACCGATGCACAGAAACAGGACCTCAAGGATGACCTGGCCGTCAATTACCGCCTGCTCCGATCCCTGCTGGTGAAACCCTTTGAGGCCGAAGACCGGCAAAAGACAACCGATGTGATGAAGGGGTTTTTTGATGTCCAGAAAGGGGTCAAGACCCCCTTTACGGGCCTGGTGCTGCTCGGCAAGGATAAGCGGGTATTCGACGCCTATTCCATCCTGCCGGATCTCGATGGGAATAAAATGATAGGGACCAGTTATTCGGGTATCGATTTGGGTGAGAAAGAGGCTGCCCCTTACAAGGTGTTAACCCTTTACCGGGAACACAAAGACCAACCGATGGGGGTTCGGCATACTGAAATTGCGTTCAGACTGTATGAAAACTATGATTTTATAGGGTGGCTGGTCTTTCAGGTGGATATGGACCTGCTTAAAAGCAAATACAGTGCCGGGGAAGAGGATCTGAAGAATTTACGTTTTGAAGGCCTTAAAGAGAATAGAGGATGAGCACACACGGTTAATATGAAGCACCCTGAAACTTCAATCAGTTCTCAATATGAGATCTCTGAAAGCCCCCAAGGGTCCATTACCCTCCGCCTGCGCGGGAATATGGATTCAACCAATGCGGGCTCCATGATCGAATCGTTGACCGTTCGTCTGAAAGAATACGCGATCTCTTCCCTGACCGTGGATCTCGAAGCGGTCGATTACCTGGATGACTTTGGAACATTGGTCCTGGCGGAATTGAGAAAGATGATGACCCATGGAAAGGCCGCGTTTCATGTCATACATGCGAGTGACAAAATAAAAGACCTCCTTTCCATCCTCGATTTTGATTCCCTGGACGAACAGATTCCGATCGAAAAAAAGCGGTCCCCGGGTATATTCGTCCGTATTGGCGAGGCGACCTTTCAGCACGCTTCGGAACTGAAGTATGCCATATCATTTATCGGATCGATCATCCTTTCACTCATTCACGTCTGTCTCCAGCCCAGGTCCCTTCGAAAAAACGACACGCTCCTGTATATGCAGAGGGTCGGGGTTGACGGCCTTCCGATCGTGGCCCTCATCAGCTTTCTCATGGGCCTGATCATGGCATTCATGTCTTCCGTCCAGCTTCAGCAGTTCGGCGCCAATATCTATGTCGCCTCTTTGGTGAGCCTGGCCATGACCCGTGAACTGGGTCCGATCATAACGGCGATTATCGTGGCCGGGAGATCCGGTTCGGCCTTTGCTGCGGAAATAGGGACCATGCAGATCTCTGAAGAGGTTGACGCCCTGTTTACCATGGGGTTCAATCCCGTGATTTTTCTGGTCATCCCCAAGCTCATCGCCGCGCTGATTATGGTGCCTATCCTGACGCTTTTTTCAGATCTCTTTGCGATCATCGGAGGGCTTCTCGTAGGGATCTCCATGCTTGATCTGACCGCAAGCGCATATATCGCCCAGACCATCAAGACACTGAAGCTCTTTGACGTATTCTGGGGCATCTTCAAGAGTGGGGTCTTTGCGGTTCTGATCACCTGGATAGGCTGTTTCAGGGGGTTTCAGGTCAGGGGCGGTGCCGCATCCGTGGGTCAGGCCACCACGTCGGCCGTGGTCAGCAGCATCTTCCTGATCATACTCTCTGATTCAATTTTTTCAGTCATACTCCGTTACTGGGGATAGGACGGTAGAATGACAAGAAAGCCGATTATCCAGGTGAGAGACCTCAGGGTGGGGTACGGCGACGATATTATCCTTGACCAGATTTCTTTCGACGTATACGAGGGCGAGGTCTTTGTTATCTTGGGGGGAAGCGGGTGCGGCAAGAGCACATTGATGAAGGCGATGATCGGGCTGATATCGCCCCGTTCGGGCCAGATAATGGTGGACGGTGAAGAGGTTTCCAGCGACGATCAGACGAAACTGCAGATGGTTCTGAGGAAGGTCGGGGTGCTTTACCAGGGGGCCGCCCTGTTCGGTTCCATGACCATCGCCGAAAATGTGGCCCTCCCCATTGAGGAATACACCTCTTTGTCCCGGGAATCGGTGAATATGTTGATCCGGATGAAGTTGGGCTTGGTCAATCTCAATGGGTATGAGAACCATTTTCCCTCGGAACTGAGCGGGGGCATGAAAAAGAGGGCCGGTCTGGCAAGGGCCATGGCCCTGAATCCGAAGATCCTGTTCTTTGACGAGCCTTCCGCAGGCCTTGATCCGGTAACATCCGCCGAATTGGACGACCTTATCCTTCATCTGAACAGGAGCCTCGGAACCACCATGGTCATCGTCACCCACGAACTTGAAAGTATTTTTGCCGTGGCCCAGAGGATCATCATGTTGGATAAACTTGCAAAGGGGATTATCGCTGAAGGCGATCCAAGATATCTGAGGGATCACAGCCAGAATCAGTTTGTTAAACAGTTTTTCAACCGCCGGGCCGTTGAAAAAGGCAGGGTCGAGGAGGACTCCCGATAATGGCATCCCAGAAAACCAAGTTTGCGGTCGGGCTGTTTGTGGCCAGCGGAATCACCATCACCCTGATGGCGATTATCTGGCTGGGCATGTCCCGTTATCTGGAGAAAGGCCATTTCTTTGCAGCCTATTTCAATGAGTCGGTTCAGGGCCTGAGTAAGGACGCTCCAGTCAAGTACCGGGGCGTGCCGATCGGCCGCGTGGAGAGGATAAAGGTCGCCCCGGATTCGAATCTGATAGAGGTTATCTTGAAGATCGAATCAGGCCAGACCCTTGATCGCAGTTACGTGGCCCAGTTGAAAGACGTGGGTATTACAGGGAGCATGTTTGTGGAGCTGGACCGGAAAAATACGGATGAACCGGACCGTTCTCCCCGTATTGCCTTTCCTTCAGAATACCCGATCGTGGCCTCGAAACCATCCGAACTGAGGCGGCTCATCGGGGAGATCAATGATGTCCTGAACCACATCAAGGCCATAGACCTCGAAGGGATTTCCGAAAAACTGAAAATGACCCTTGACAATATCAACCTGAGCATGGCGAACGCCGACGTGACATCGATATCGAAAAAGGTCCAGACCTCCCTTGACCATATCGATCAGATGATTGTCCATGCAGATGTTAAGGGGATCTCCGCAAAACTGAAATCGACCCTTGAGGGAGCCGATCATCTTCTGGACAGGGAGAGATGGGACCGTATCTTGGGCTCTATTGAGCATGCGACCCAATCCATCAACCAATTGATCCATCAGGCCAGGAATTCCGTGAACCAGGTAAACAAGGCCTTCGGAGGCGCAGAACGGCTGTTGGCCGACAATGAAAAGGAGATCAAACAGACGGTTGAGGGACTCGTCAAGGCCGTGGAAAATGTCAATGTCCTGCTGGAAAAAGGGACGTCATTCATCAGCAGAACGGATGACTCAGCCATCCAGCTCAGACGTCAGCTGTCGGTCAGTGCACAGAACCTGGAGAGGGCAACCGACAACCTGAACCAGTTCATGGAGGTCCTTGCCGACCATCCTTCCCAGTTGGTTTTCGGTGAACCCCCGGTTGCCCGGAGCGTGGCGCCGGATAGGAAATAATGGTAAAGTTGAGGGGATGCCTTATGTATTGTAAGACAAAAATGTTTTTTCTGTGCCTGAGCGTCTTCTTTCTTGCCGGGGGCTGCGTCAATTTCAAACAGCCCAGGGATCGGCTTCAACACTATACGTTGGAATACACTTCCCCCGAGATGAAGGACATCAAGCCGCTTCCTGTTTCGCTTAAGGTCGAACGTTTCAGCGTTGCGCCTGCCTACAATACGAATCGAATTATCTATCGGGATGCGTCATTTAAGAGAGATGAATATTTTTATCATAAATGGCGGGCCAACCCGGGGGATCTGGTCACCTACTTTCTGAGCCGGGACATCAGAAATTCCGGACTCTTCAAGGCCGTGCTTCCGCAGGGAAGTGACTTTCCCTTTTCCTCTGTCCTGGAAGGCTCGGTGGATGAGTTTGTGGAGTGGGATGCACCCGGAGGCTGGAACGCTGTACTGGCTCTCACCGTTACCCTGATGGCAGCCAATGAGCCGGACGTCAGCAAGAGGATTCTCTTCCAGAAAACCTACCGTGTCGAGAAACCGTTCACAGAGAAAAATCCTCAGGGCCTGGCCCAGGCGATGAGCCTGGCCATGGGGGACATTTCCACGAACATCATCAGGGATATCTACTCTGTTCTGAAAAACCGGGGTTGAAAAGAAACCGGTATCTTCTCAAGGATCCGGCAGAGGGAATGCCTTCCCCGCCAAAGAACGGCGGGATCTTCGACAAGAAGGAACATATTTCGTCGAAGCCTCTTTGACGGCGCAGAGGCCTTTAAATGACCACCTACCCTGGGAGCGGGCCCAAAGCGGCTGTAAATGAACGTTTCATCTGCTGAATCGAACATTGAACATCGAACATCCAACATCCAACGTCGAATATCGAATATCCAGTTTCAAGTTTCGAGTTTCCAATTTTCAGTTTCCAGTTGAAGCATGTCTAGGGTGCATTCGGTCTCTGAACAGGAAGGGGTACTTATGGAGATCAGGTTTTCGTTTGAGGAGCGGGAGATTCAGAAATCGGTCCGGAAATTCGTTAAGAACGACCTCCTGCCCATCTCCCGGGAAGTGGATGAAAAAGGGGCGCTCCCTGATCGCGTCATGGAGAAGCTCCTTTCCATGGGCATTCTCAAGACTTCCTTCCCTGAAGCGTGGGGTGGGGTGGGGGGAACGTTCACGGGGATGGTCATCGCGTTGAAGGAGATATCCTACGCGACCCTGGTGCCGGCCTGGCTCCTCTTTGAAAACTTCATGTTGGCCTACCCCCTTCTGAACTACGGCTCGGACGCCCTGAAGTCCACCTACTTAGGCCCCCTCCTCTCACTGGAACGGATCGGGGCCTTCGCCTTTACTGAAACCGATACCGGGTCGGATCCCCTTCAGCTCACGACCTCGGCACAGAAGGTGAACGGGGGATGGCTGATAAACGGTGCAAAGCGATTTATCACCCATTCGGGCATATGTGATCATCTGATCCTTTTCGCAAAGACGGGGGAGAGCGTGTCCGCGTTCTTGGTGGAATCAAGCGGGAAAGGGTACCGGCCGGGAAAGAGAGAGTCCTTTATCCATGCAAAGGGATTTGACAACGGGGATCTCTATCTCGATGACTACGTTGCACCGGACGAACATCTGATCGGCCAGACGGGCCAGGGGTTTGAAATCCTGCTGAGGACGGAGACCCTGGGGAAGGTCGCCTTCTGCGCCCTTTTTGTGGGGATCGCCCAAAGGGCGTTCGATCTGGCCGTCAATTATGCCGCCACCAGGAACCACAGGGGAAAGCCTATCGGCGCCAAGTTTCAGATGACCCAGATGAAGCTGGCCGGGATGCTGGCAAAGATGGAGGCCATGAAGGCCTATCTTTTTCAGGTCTGTGCCATGGTGGATCAGGGAAAAGATATCTTCATGGCAGCGGCTGCCCTCAAGTTGTTCGTTGCAAGTGAAATCAAGGCGATTACCTCTGACGCCATGGAGATTCACGGGGCCTACGGTCTCAGCAAGGAATATGACATCGCCGGTCTGTATCAGGCGGCGATCAGCGCCCAGGTGGTCATGGGGAGCCTGGATATCCAGCGGGTGATTGTGGCCAAAGGCGCCCTCAGCCGAGGCATGTCAGGGATCTGAGGAGCTGGATGCTGGATGCTGGATGCTGGATGGTGGGAGTTCATTGAAATTCTTACCTTGAGCCTTGAGCCTCACGCCTTAGGGAGGAACAGGGGAGCCTGACGGCCCCGCGGTGAACCACTATGGAACCACATGATGAAAGGATCAGTGCCCTCCTGTTAGGGGTCTGTCTGCCGAACCAGGACATGGCAGGGAGGAACGCCTCCATGCAAGAATTGGAGCGGCTGGCGGATACGGCCGGAATTGTTCCCTTAGGAAAGTATATACAGAGAAGGGAGAAGAAAAGTCCGCGGACCTATGCCGGCGAGGGCTTCATCAGGAAGTGCCTTGAAGAGACAGGAGAAGGGGTTGACATCCTGATTTTCGATAACGATCTGACCGGTTCTCAATCCCGGAATATTGAAAGGATGTTTTCAGTCGAGGCCATCGACCGCACCGAAGTGATCCTGCGAATCTTTCATGACCACGCTCAGACGAAAGAGGCCAGGCTACAGGTCAGGTTGGCGGAGCTGAAGTACGAGCTTCCGAGGCTGAAGAGCATGTGGACCCACCTCGACAGAGAGCGGTTCGGCAGCAGAACCGGGGCCGGTGTTGCGTTCAGGGGGATGGGAGAAAAGCAGAGCGAGAAGGACAGGCAGCGGCTTCAGCGGGAAATCTATGACATAGAAAAGGCCCTTGCCAGGATCATCAGGCGGATCGACACACAGAAGAAGAGGAGACAGAGGGACTGCAGAAATATCGGTCTGGTGGGATATACCAATGCGGGAAAGTCAACGCTGTTCAACAGGTTGACCAACGCCCGGGTCCGGGTTGAAGACAGACTGTTTGCAACGCTCGATTCGACGGCCAGATCCCTGACCCGGGATACGCTTCAGGATGTGGTTATCAGTGATACGGTGGGGTTCATCTCGAACCTGCCCCATCATTTGATTGCATCCTTTCGGGCGACCCTGAGAGAGGCAGAAGAGGCCGACCTCCTCTTGAACGTCATTGACATATCTGACGATGATTTCGAAAAACATATGGAAGAAGTGGACCATGTTCTGAGGGAGATCGGTGCGGGTGAAGTCCCTCAGTTACTGGTATTTAACAAGAATGACCGGGCCGGCACGGCTGTTATCGAACGGGTCCGGAAAAATTATCCGGGGGCCGTATTGGTTTCGGCTGCGAGGGGAGACCATATCGAAACCCTGCTCGATCAGATCCACCGGCGCCTGAATGCCCCCCGGAAATACCGGCTGTCCGTTCCCCAAACCCGCCAGAAGGCCATCCACTACGCCCATAGCCGGGGCAGGATACTGGAAAAGGAATATGACGGCGATGTGGTGAAGATGACCGTGGAGATGGGGAGCAGGGAGATCAGGCATCTGGAACAGTATGTAGTGAATGAATGAAGACACCCAATCCCTCAACGCATCGGGTGCATAGGAGTCAAGCGTAGACCCCTTTGCACGCCTCATTTTCTGAAATATCTCCAGTCTTCATTTCTCTGTTGTCAGGGCGTATGAATGATGGGTATAATAATCGGAAAATGGATGAAGAACCGACTCTTTTTCAAGGGATAGAATTTGTTGAAGGGAGCTTTAGACAGGTCGTGATGGCATCGGGCGGGAATAGATATCGAGAAAATGGGATGTGTTGGGGAATAACCGAGTGGAGACAGGTGATCCTGGTCCTGTATTCGGCCTTTCTGGTTTTCTGTTTCGCCTGCTCGGCCGAGACAGAAGGGAAGCAGAAGAAAAGGACGGCCGCACCCGTAACCGTCGGGTCCGTCATCAGAAAAGACGTCCCCGTCCAGCTCGTAACTATTGGAAACGTGGAGCCTTACTCGTCTGTTGCCATAAAATCGATGGTCAACGGACAGCTGATAAAAACAGCCTTTAAGGAGGGACAGGACGTAAAAAAGGGGGATCTCCTCTTCGTGGTCGACCCGCGGCCATTTGAGGCGGCCTTGAAACAGGCAGAGGCCATCCTCGAAAGAGACCTTTCCGGGGTTAAGCAGGCCCAGGCCAACCGGGTTAGCAACGAGTCTCACCTGAAACACGCCGAGGCCATCCTGACGAAGGACCAGATCCAGGCCAAGACCGCCAGAGTACAGGCGGAACGCTATGGTGTCCTGGCCGGGAAAGGGAATGTGTCCAAGGATCAGTACGATCAGGTACAGACAAACGCGGA
Source organism: uncultured Desulfobacteraceae bacterium (assembly GCA_964483185.1). Taxonomy (GTDB): domain Bacteria; phylum Desulfobacterota; class DSM-4660; order Desulfatiglandales; family Desulfatiglandaceae; genus CAZACO01. The sequence goes on along the minus strand of CAZACO010000098.1, from coordinate 964 downwards.
TGCCCTGAACGCCACGGCCCTCGCCGACAAGGCGGCGCTGGAAGCGGCCCGGGCCACTCTGCGGGCATCGGAGGCGGGCCTGGAGCACACACAGGCAGCGGTTCGCGCATCCCGTGCAAGCCTGCAGAACGTCAAACTCCAGCTGGCGTATTGTTATATTCACTCACCTCTAAACGGGCGCACCGGGAATCTCTACGTCAAACAAGGGAACATCGTTAAGGCCAACGACGCGGTCCTTGTGGATATCAATCAGGTGCATCCCATTTACGTCGCCTTTTCCATTCCGGAGCAGGATCTCTGGAAGGTCAGGAAACAAATGGCGCTGAGCCAACTGAAGGTGGAAGCCTGGATTCCGGGTGACCGGAAGCGGGCGGAACAGGGGAGCCTCACCTTCGTAGACAATGCCGTGGACAGGACCACCGGGACGATCCGGCTTAAGGGAACCTTCCCCAATGAAGAGAACAGGCTGTGGCCGGGGCTGTTTGTCGATGTGGTCGTCACCCTCGAGACGGAGAAAGACGCCACTGTGGTTCCATCCCAGGCCGTCCAGACGGGCCAGGAAGGGCCTTATGCATTCGTTGTGACCCCGGAGTTGACCGCGGAGTACCGGAAACTGATCGTGGGCCGGTCCCTCAACGGAGAGACCGTTGTGGCTGAGGGGCTCACACCCGGTGAAAGGGTGGTGACGGATGGCTACCTCCGGCTCGTTCCGGGGGCAAAGGTGGAGATCAAAGGCGGGCCCCGGAAGGTAAATCCCACCTCATGAACATCGCCGGGATCTTTATACGCCGACCCGTGATGACCACCCTGGTCATGGTAGCGGTGCTCCTCTTCGGAATCATGGGGTACCGCCAGCTCCCTGTAAGCGACCTGCCCAATGTGGATTTCCCCACCCTCCTGGTGTCAGCCGACCTCCCGGGGGCGAGCCCCGAGACCATGGCCTCGGCCGTGGCCACTCCCTTAG
>CAZACO010000097.1:0-9743 GCA_964483185.1 uncultured Desulfobacteraceae bacterium | reverse complement strand
CCACTGCCACCCAAAACGAGAATCCCCTTGTCTTTGTCTTCATAACCTTTCCTCCTTTCTTGAGAGCTATCATCACAGTTCATCTACCTTTACGGTATAGGCATCAGGAATGCTGTCATAATACATGGGAAATGTTAGGACTTTTTCCTCCCCCGGTTTCAGGACGGGAGGCTTCCCTTTTCTGGGATAGAATCCGCCTGATGAGGCGCCGTCGGGCAGGAAGATGCTCACCCTGTAGCGATGCGGTTGGTCGGAAATATTCTTGATCCCGATTTTCATGTGCAGCTTCGGTCCCCCGCTGAACTTGGATTCCTTCATAAAACACTCAAGTGTTGTGATTTTTGCGGTGGGACAGACCTGCAGTGTTGCCTCAGGCGCTTTCCCACCCTTGTCGCCAGCAACTGCAGTCCCTGCCGTCAGTAGAAATCCTGCGCAGACTGCCAGCAGAAAAAAAACCGATACAGACAAACCAGTGATTCTGAGCTTTTTCATCTTGATTCCTCCCCCTTCCATGATTTTTTTGGGTCCCTGTGATTGAGATTGCCGAGATGTCAAAAATACTCAATCCTATGGATGCCGTGTGTAATTCTAGCTGTTTACCTCCTTTCTCTTTAGTACCTTATTCCTTGGTCTTCTGTCACAAAAAACAAGAAAATCTCTTTGTGGCTGTGTATGATAAATCCTTCTTGACTCACACGAAGCCACCAAGAACACAAAGAGACGGGCATTTTTTTGGCGGTTTAAAGAAAAAACCCTTTGTGTGCTTTGTGTCTCTGTGTGATAAATTTTTGGTTGCGGCTATCCGCCTTAGTCTTCTGTTTGTGCCATCATTACACGCACAGGCCCGCCCTTTTTAAACTCCTCCTTTTTCAACCGCCTGTAGTAAGATTTATGGAGGTTCAAGGCGGCCAGCGGGTTATGACCCGTGACCCTGTCCTTTGTTACCAGTACCGTACAGAGTGCGTCGGAATACCGCATAAAAAGGGAGTCGTGCCCGACACATAGTCCGAACGCGATATTAAACTGAGTCTTCACCCTGTTCAGGATGTGTGCCTGTGTTATGGGGCTGCACATCGGCTCAAATTTGCCCACATGTACCTTTTGGTTCTCGCTTATTCCGAGGAATTCCTTGGGTGTTCTTCCGACCATACAGATGACGGAGGCCACCTCAAATTTCTGTTCCTTCAACACCTCTGCCAGGATCCGGGCCTCTTCTCTGAGCCCTCCGCAAAAAGCGATCCCCAGCCTCTTGAACCCCATCTTGTTCGCGAATTCGATCGTTTCCTGGAGCCGGGTCTTTACAGGATGGGGAACATACGGTTCACGCAGGCCCCTGTTGGCATAACACTCCCCTTCCTGGATAGTGGCAAACCGCGCAAATTCTCTTATGGAAGGTCGCTCATATTCGGAAAGCGACGCCTTGATCACACCTTCAAAGTTAAGGGTCGGGCAGGCGTCCGGTCCGTGTCCGTCCTCCCGGGTACATATCTTGTCCTTGACCTTACAGAGAGCGCATTGCGGCAATTTTTCCAATCTATTTTCCATATCCCTTTTCCTTTCCTTAGCAGCAAACGTGACAGGGAACTCGCTTAGAACTTAGCAAAGCGCCTTATCCGCTGGTCAGCAAAACGATCTATAATATCGGGAAGAAGTCTTGTGTATGTGTAGTACGTTTCCAAAAGATGTTTTTTTGTCCTTGTAAAGGCCCATTCCGGGTTACCTGAAGCGATTGCTTCCAGAATCGACCTGTGATCTGAAATGAGTTTCGCGATCCCCTTTTTGTCCAGTTTGGTGCGGGTCATCTCGATGATCATGGCCGAGTGGACCTGGGTAATGGATTCACAAAGAAAAATGATGAGTGCGTTGCGCGCGATTTTTGCGACCTCAAAGTGAAACCCAACGTTGATAAGGCGGGCTTTTTTTCGGGAGACATCGAGGGATTTATCGGCGCGATCAAGGAGATCGGTCAGGGTGTCGACATCTTCTGATGTTCGGAACAGGGCAGCCGTTCTTGCCACATCCGGTTCAATATAGAGTCGGAGTTCAATAAGATGGGCAAAATTGACTTTCCTCATCTGGATCAGGTTTTCGAAGCTTTGCGTGATAGGCTGAGGACTTGGCTCGGACACATATGCCCCTGCGTTCACACCCCGTTTGACGGAAATCAGGCCGAGGCTTTGGAGATCTCTCAAGGCGTCTCGAACTGTAACACGGCTGACCTGAAACTGGTCCACCAATTCCCTTTCGGCAGGGAGTTTGTCACCCGGCTTGTAGATCCCGGCACTTATGGACGCCCTCAGCTGGGTCTCTACCTCTTTGGAGAGCGGGGGTTTCTTTAGGGAACTGAATTTTGCCAATTCCTATTCTTCTTTACGAGCTTTGTTCAAATATTATAATGTCCGATGTCTGTTGTCGGACAATAGTCTGTTGAAAAAGGGCTGTCAAGCCCCTTTTACGGGAGTTCGTGCGCTGGCCTGATTTATGCTATCTGACTAAAGCCCGAGTTCCCTGGACAGAATAATCCGCATGACCTCGGATGTCCCTTCCACAATCTGTAATACCTTGGCCCCTTTATAATAACGTGAGACCGGGTACTCTGCCATATACCCGTACCCGCCATGTATCTGGACCGCATCCGATGCCACTTTTTCCAACATCTCGGAGGCGAAGAGTTTGGCCGTTGTTGCCTCGAATGAATGCTTCCGGCCCTGGTCCTTGAGCCATGCGGCCTTCAGATACTGGTTCCGGGCCAATTCGATGGCCACGGCCATGTCGGCTAACTTGAACTGGATGGCCTGAAAACTGGCGATCGGTTTTCCAAACTGGGCCCTCTCCTTGGCATACCGAAGGGACTCGTCCAAACAGGCCTGCGCAGCGCCCGCCGCCATGGCGGCGATGCTGATACGCCCGGTCTGAAGAACCGCCAGATGTTGCGAAAAACCCTTGGCGGGATCACCCAAGAGATGGTCCACGGGCACCCGGCAGTCCTCAAAGATGACTTCATGGGTGGCCGAACCGTGCCACCCGATCTTTTCGTATCTCTTGCCCAGGACAAACCCCGGAGCGCTTTTTGGAACAATGAAGGTGGAGATACGTCCCGGACCCTGAACAGCCTTTTTGGTAACCGCCGCAATAATAATCAGGCTGGCAGTGTCGAGGCCGATATTGGTGATGAACTGCTTGGTTCCGTTTATAACCCAGTCCTGTCCATCCATAAGGGCCCTGGTACGGATGGATTGGGCATCTGATCCGGCATCCGGTTCGGTCAGACCGAAGGCCCCGATCGTTTCCCCCTTTGCGATCGGGACGAGCCACTTCTTCTTCTGGTCTTCAGTCCCGAATACATCCAATTCCTGGGCAACAACACTGGTGGTCACATCTAAGAGCGCCCCAAAGGTGGGATCGCCGCGGGATATCTCTTCGATGCAGAGGTGCATCCCCACCCAATCGCCCCCACTGCCCCCATATGCATCGGATATGGGGATCCCCATCATGCCCAATTCAGCCATCTGAGCGATGATATCGTAGGGATATTCGCCCGTACGTTCGATCTCTTCCGCCCTCGGGACAATAACCTCCATGGTGAATTCCCGGCACATATCCCGGATCATCCTATGCTCTTCTGTGAGATCAAAATCCATAGTCCGCCTCCATGGGTAAACGACTCACCCAGTTTGATTATTGCGTGAGATTCTCCATACACCTATTTCATCCAGAATTCAATATCTGAAAGCCTTAACCAGGGCCTGTTGATTCAGCCTCCTGCCCAGAATAGGGTAGGATGTCGGTGAAAAAGGGATGAGGAACAGGTAATGGCCTGAATGGCCCAAGTCCGAACTTGACTACGTGAAGATATGTGTATATAGAAACAGTATATGCCCATTTCAGTCGATCGGGTCGGGTTAGCTTAAGAATTTTCAGAAGCGAAGGAGAGGAAGCCATGGCACGGAAAGATTTATTAGAAGGGAAAAGGATCCTCGTGGTTGACGACGAACCTGACGTCTTAGACACCTTGGTAGAAATGCTGGATACATGCAGTATTGACACCGCGTCCAGCTATGAATCAGCGAAAGAACTCTTGCAGAGCAATGCGTATGATGCTGCGATCCTGGATATTATGGGCGTGAGAGGATTTGATTTATTAGAAATCGCTACGCACAAAAAGATTCCGGCATTAATGCTCACGGCACACGGATTAAGTCCTGACAACCTAGTAGGCTCCATTAGGCTCGGCGCCAAATCCTATATTCCGAAGGACAAGATCGATGATATAGGAATCTATCTCAAGGAGATATTCCAGGCCCGGGAAAAGGGGATAGAAAAATCAGGCAACTGGTTTGCCCGCCTGAGTTCCTTCTTTGACGAGCGCTTCGGATATGGGTGGAAAAATAAGGACAAGAAGTTCTGGTCCGAATTCGACAAGACCTATCAGGTTTCCAAGGATGAGCTTGAAAGGATCCTATAGCGCACTGTCAAGCGCCTTGGCACCCGTATGCCTGCTTGAGAACCGAAACCTGCCGAAAGATCCCGCATGATGAAAAACGAAAGCGGGGAACCCCGTCGAAAAGCCGCCCTCTGGAAAATGGGTGCCCTTCACCCAGATCCCTCCTATCCAGCATCCGTTATCCTCCAGCAGATTTCAATCTGAATAGAGGATTCTATCTTTGGCGTTCAGGGCCGCGCATGGGGATAGAAATATGCTCGATTTTTCTGTTGACAGCAAAATAATATTCAGTATATAAACGGTCACCAATAAGGTGAATGTCATTTATTTGCTAACCTACCTTCAGGATTATGGGAATCGAAGAAAGAAAAAGACGAGAAAAGAAAATGCGCCGCCAGCAGATAATGGATGCCGCAAAAAAGGTGTTTGCGTCCAAGGGATTTGGCGGGGCCACCATAGAAAGTATTGCTGAAGAAGCCGAGTTCAGTCCAGCCACACTGTACCTCTACTTCAAAAGCAAAGATGACCTGTTTGCCTCCCTCAACCTCAGAATGCTCCAGCACCTCATCCGCAAGATGGAGAATGTTCGCGATAAAGCGCTGACCCCTGAAAAGAAGATAGGGGCATTGGCAAAGGCGCTGTATGAGGTCTACCTCATCGATCCATTGAATGTTGTCAATGTCCTCAGATACCAATCCAGGGAAAGACTCCAGAGCCTCTCTCCGGAACTTTTAACCCAGATCAGTGACTACACCCGAAGATACATGAATGCGGTTGCGCAGATTTTTGAGGATGGGGTCCGGAACGGAGAGTTCCTGGACCGTCATCCGGTTGCCTTTGCAGATATCGTATGGAGTCTGTTTTCCGGACTGGTGCTCTGGGAAGATACCAAAAAGGGTTTTGGTTCGGGCAAGGATCTTCTAAGACCGACGCTGGAACTGGCCCTTGAAGTCATCGGCCGGGGCATTAAGAAGAATTGACTATTGACGATTTTTCGATTGAAAGAGCCTGTTGTCAGATATTTTGGAATTGATCTAGATCGTTAAGAAAATCCTTGATTTATTAGGTCTATTCAATCTTGATGCATTCGTAAAAAGTCAAAATCTCGCGCAAAGGCGCAAAGCTCGCAAAGTTAACTTGTTAATATTAACAGATCTTTTCTTGGCGTTCTTGGCGTCTTTGCGAGAAAACATACTTTTTACGGGCCCATCAATCTTCAATCGAAGATGCTCAATTGGCAGAGGAGGCATGAACATATGACCGATCTTCCCATGACCTTTCCCCAAATTCTCATCCATAACGCCGAAAAATTCCCTCCCACCAAGGCAGCCATTCGTGAAAAAGACTATGGTATATGGCAGTCCTATTCATGGCAGGACTACCTTGAGCAGGTAAAGGATTTTGCGCTCGGACTGGCCGCTTTGGGCTTCGAGAAGGAAAATCGAATGGCCATCATCGGGGACAACAGGCCTCAGCTCTACTGGGGGTTGGCCGCTTGCCAGGCTCTGGGGGGCATACCCGTTCCGCTCTACCAGGACGCCATCCATGACGAACTCCGGTATATCGTGGATCATTCGGAGTGCCGGTTTGCACTGGCCGAGGATCAGGAGCAGACCGACAAACTCATGCATCTAAAAAAAGACATTCCCGGGCTGGAATATGTCATCTATGACGATCCCAGGGGGCTTACAAAGTATACATACGACTGGCTCCTGGCCTTTACAGATGTTCAGGAGATGGGCCGAAAATTCGAGAAGGAACATCCCGACTATTTTATAAATGCCGTGGATCAGGTGCAGCCCGATGACATCTCCATCATTGCCTACACCTCAGGGACCACCGGCAATCCTAAAGGGGTCATGCTGACTCACCGTAAGATCGCGCAATGCTCCCGCGGATTTCTCCAATGGGATAGCCTGGATGCGACGGAAAACGTCATGGCCTATCTCCCCATGGCCTGGATCGGAGACCATGTCTTCTCCTACGGCGATTCCATCTGTTCAGGGTTTACCGTCAACTGTCCGGAAAGCACCGAAACGGTGGTGCACGACCAGAGGGAAATCGGTCCTACCTATATCTTTGCCCCACCCCGGATCTGGGAAAATATCCTGACCCAGATCATGATCAAGATGGAAGATTCGGCCTGGATCAAACGAAAGGCGTTCGATTATTTCATGAAAGTGGCCGGCCGCGTTGAGAAAAGGAGGATTGCCAATAAGGGAGTCTCTTTAAAGGATAAAGTGCTGCACCAGCTGGGCCGGTTTTTGATTTACGCCCCGCTGGTGGACAACCTGGGCATGACCAACATCAAGGTGGCCTATACGGCAGGGGAGGCGATCGGCCCGGAGATATTTGAGTTCTACCGGTCTTTGGGCATCAATTTGAAGCAACTCTACGGCATGACCGAGAGCTGCGCCTATGTGTCCATGCAGAAAGATGGGGAGATCGACTCAGACAGCGTGGGACCGCCGGCCCCCGGCGTGGAGATAAAGATCTCCGAAGACGGCGAGGTCCTGTATAAGAGCCCCGGCAATTTCGTGGGGTATTACAAGAATCCGGAGGCCACGGCCGAGACCCTTGAGGACGGATGGCTCCATTCCGGGGATGCCGGCTACATGACGGAACAAGGCCATCTCAAGATCATTGATCGGGCCAAAGATGTGAGCAGATTGAATGACGGGACCCTGTTTTCGCCCAAATTTATTGAGAACAAGCTCAAATTCAGTCCATATATCAAGGAGGCCGTTGCCCACGGAATGGGGAGGGAGTTCGTGGCGGTCTTCATTGATTTCGATTATGGGGCCGTGGCCAACTGGGCGGAAAGGAGACATCTTGCGTTTACCACCTTCGGGGATCTTGCCCAGAACCCACAGGTCTATGACCTGATCCATGACGCCATCTGCAACGTCAACAAGAGTCTCTCCAAGGACGCGAAGCTCAGGAATTCCCAGATCAGGCGATTCCTCAACCTGACCAAAGAGCTGAACCCGGATGACGGGGAGATCACCCGCACCCGGAAAGTGAGGCGGAGATTAGTCGCGGAAAAATATAAAGACCTCATCGATGCGCTCTATACACCCGGACAGGAGAGTGTGGCCCTCAAAATAAAGGCCACCTATGAGGACGGCCGTATTGCCGAGGTGAAGATGAATCTCAAAATCCGTGATGCCCAGACCTTTTGACAGGGGAGATAGACCATGAATGAAAAAATGGAACCGATACTTCGCGCTGAAAATATCAGTGTCTCTTTTGGCGGTCTAAAGGCCCTGAACGGGGTCAGCTTGGAGATCTACCCGGGCGAGATCATGGCCATCATAGGTCCAAACGGCGCCGGGAAGACCACCATGCTGAACATTATCAACGGGTTCTATAAGCCCGACGGGGGGCGGATTATCTTTGAAGGTAAGGAGCGGCCCAAAAACATGAAACCCAACCGTATTGCAGCGGAGGGAATTGCCAGGACCTTTCAGAATCTGGCGCTGTTTAAGGGTATGTCAGCCCTTGGAAACATCATGATGGGACGGACCATGATGATGCACTCCAATATCTTTTCCCAGGCCCTTTACTGGGGATTCAGCCGGAAAGAGGAGATCGAGCACAGGAAGGCTGCAGAGAGGATCATCGATTTTCTCCAGATCGAAAATATCCGCCGGACACCTGCCAGCATGCTCCCTTATGGTCTGCGGAAAAGGGTGGAATTGGCAAGGGCCTTGGCCTCAGAGCCTAAACTCCTTCTCTTGGATGAACCGATGGCAGGAATGAACCTAGAAGAGAAGGAGGATATTGCCCGGTTTGTCCTGGATGCAAATGAAGAATTAGGCTACACCATCGCCCTCATTGAGCATGATATGGGGGTGGTCATGGATATTTGTGACAGGATTGCGGTTCTCGACTTCGGCGAAAAGATCGCCGAAGGGACCCCGGATGAGATTAAGGCAGATCCCAAGGTGATTAAGGCCTATCTGGGGACGGCAGGGGGTTGATGATTTAACCACTCAACAGAATTATGAAGGAGTCATCGTATGGCCTTTTTCTTTGAGGTACTGGTTACCGGGCTTATGGTGGGCATCATGTATTCCCTGGTGGCCCTCGGATTCGCCCTGATCTTCAAGGCGTCGGATGTTTTTAACATGGCCCAGGGCGCCATGAGCCTTTTTGCAGCCCTTGCTCTTTACGGTTTTTTAGAGCAGTATCTGCATTTGCCCCTATGGCTCGCCCTCCTCTGCACCGTGGCTGCCATGACCATCTGGGCATACGCCATTGTGTTTGTTGTCCTGAAACCGCTGGTGAACCGTCCCCCGCTCATGCTCTTCATGGCGACATTTGGCGTGGCCTACCTCATGGAAGGGATCGGACAGTCCATCTATGGTACTCAGGCTAAAGGCTTGAACCTCGGTATCCCGGATGAATCCTATGAAGTGGCCGGCATATTTATCAGCTCCTTTGATCTCTTTTTTGCGGTGGTGGCAGCCTTGCTGGTATTCGGGCTCGTCTGGTTCTTCCAGAAGACGAGGAACGGAAGGGCGCTCAGGGCCGTGTCCGACGACCATGAGGCGGCCCTCTCCGTCGGGATCCCGCTTCTCAAGGCCTGGACCCTGACCTGGATCATTGCGGGTGTCGTGGCAACGGTAGCGGGCGTGGCCTGGGGAACACGTCTGGGAGTCCAGTTCAGCCTTTCCTTTATCGCACTCAAATCCCTGCCTGTCCTCATTATCGGCGGGATTGACAGCATCCCGGGGGTGATCATCGCCGGGCTCATCGTGGGGGCCGGTGAAAACCTGGGCGAGGTCTTTCTCGGGCCGTATGTGGGAGGGGGCATCCAGACCTTTTTCCCCTATCTCCTGGCCCTTCTTGTCCTCTATTTCAAACCATACGGCCTTTTCGGCAAAGAGATCATAGAGAGGGTGTAGCTCATGTTCTATAGAGAATGCGGCAATTTCAAAGACAGCTATGCGAAGGATATGGCCATCTTCCCCATCCCCTTAGACCGGTGGGGGTTCATCGTCATGCTTTTTCTGGCATTTGTCATTGTCCCCTTGTTTGCCAGCGAATATCTGATCACCAACATCATCATTCCCTTTTACTGCTTTGCCCTTTCCGCCTTCGGGCTGAATGTCCTGGCCGGATACGCCGGTCAGATCTCCATAGGGCATGCGGCCTTTATGGCGGTCGGGGCCTACGGCTCATTTATCCTGTACGGCCGGTACGGCATCCCGCTGGTTCCGAGCATTATCGGGGGAGGATTGATCGCCTCGATCGTGGGGACCTTCTTCGGGCTCCCATCCCTCAGGATCAAGGG
>CAZACO010000096.1:0-9756 GCA_964483185.1 uncultured Desulfobacteraceae bacterium | reverse complement strand
CATGTTACAGCAGGGGAGTCCTCGGGTCAAGTGACATGAAAAGACCCGGCAGCCCTTTTTCTGAATTGGCGCAAGGTGTTACAAAACAAAATGGAAACAGAGGCGAGATAGGATGGTTCCGGCCGAAGGCTGAAAGTTCCCGGGTGAGATCTGCCGAACTGTTGGGCACCTTCTTTATTGTAAATCTGCGTCAGGATATGCTATCAGTATAAAGCGGTTTTCGCCGCAACCCGATCCCGCTTTCAGTGCCTATCGAAGCCGGGATAGGCTTTTTACTGGGCGTTGATCAAGTATTTTTCCAAGAAAATTGTCTGTAAGTCACAGGGGTCTCTTGTTGCAGAAAGCACTGCTCGCCTCGGCAACGTCTATATCCTGGCAGGTTACCCGTATACAGGAGGATTTTAATCGTGAGTGAAGAAGAAACTAAGAAAAGGACCCAGGAAACGGCAAAGACGCTCTTTGGAAAGGGCATCAAAATGGACCCTCCCTATCTGATGTGGAAGGAGTTTGACAGGGAGCTGGCCAACGATTTTTCGAAATTCATCACAGGAAACCTCTATTCCAGGACAGTCCTGACCCTGCCGGAAAGGCAGATGGCGGCCTGTGCCATGCTGGCGGCCATCCGGGCGGGCGATGAATTGAGGCTTCACGTCAACGCAGCCCTGAATGTGGGGTGCGACCCCAAAAAACTGGCGGAAGTCTTCTTCCAGGTCGCCACCTACGCGGGCATGCCGGCCGTGAACGAGGCCCTTTCCATTTTCCGGGACGTGCTCAAGGAGAGGGGAGAGTGGCCCATATCACCCCCGATATCCCCGGATTCGTGACATTCATACTCGATAGATTGAAGGCCGCAGGTCATGACGCCTATGTGGTTGGCGGGGCAGTGCGCGACGCCCTCCTCAAACGGCCCATTATGGACTGGGATGTGGCCACATCTGCGCCGCCCGATCACATCAAGACCATTTTCCGTGATCAGAGGCACTTTACCCTTAAGCATGATACCGTAACCGTGGTCCATTCAGGGTCTCATTTTGAAGTGACGCCTTTCAGGGGAGAGGAAAACACCCTTCAGAGCGACCTGTCACGCCGTGATTTCACTATCAATGCCATGGCCTTTGATCCGGACGACCCGAGGGTGATAGACCCCTTCCACGGGGCGTCCGATATCAACAAAAGGGTCCTCCGTGCCGTCGGAAATCCAGAGGACCGGTTCCGGGAAGACCCGCTGCGACTCCTCCGGTGCGTAAGGCTTGCAGCAGAACTCCGGTTCCGTATCGACAAAAAAGCGTTCACGGGTCTTGGCGCCATGGCCCCCCTCCTCCCCTCTGTGGCGCCGGAGCGCATCAGAGACGAATTGATGAAGATCCTGATGACCCGGAGACCTTCCGGGTCCTTTTATATCATGGTCAGGGCAGGCCTTTTAAAGGCCTTTCTCCCTGAACTCCTTGAAGGATACCTCAAAAGACAAAACCGATACCACCGCTATACCATCTTTAGACATGTCGTTGAGACGGTTGACCATGTCAGGCCGGATCCTGTCTTGCGGCTGACGGCCCTCCTTCATGACATTGCCAAGCCCCGTACCAGGGTCAAAAGCAGGGGAACATGGCGTTTCTACGGCCACGAAAAGGAGAGCGCCCTCTTGGCTGAAGAGATCCTCAGCAGGCTCAGGTTCAGTAATGAGGTGATAAAAAAGGCAACCCACCTCATCCGACACCACATGATCGGGTATGACTCCGAATGGAGCGATGCGGCTGTCAGGCGTCTGATCCGGCGTGTAGGGACCGGGCAGATCCGGGATCTGCTGGCATTCCGCCGTGCCGATATCCTGGCGCATGGACTGGATAATGAAAACCCGAGGATCTCCAGTGAACTCGAAGAAAGGGTAAAGGAACAGATCCGGCGCGAAGCCCCGACCGGGAGGAAAGACCTTGCCGTGGACGGCAACGTGGTCATGAAAATCACAGGACTCTCACCCGGGCCGGAAGTGGGAAGGGTGTTGAGGGAGCTGAACGAAAAGGTCCTGGATCATCCCGAGTTGAACAACAGGGAGAATCTGGAGGCTCTCCTTGAATCGATCCAAACTTCCCCTTGACCATTCATATCTCATTCTCTATACTCCGTTGACCAAACGTACGAATTTACCGCAAGGAGGAATATGAATTCCCATTTTGAGTTGAGCAATATGAGGATTAAGCTGGCTATTATCATTGCCGTTCTGCTCGCTTTTACAGGCTGTGTCACCGATTCTTATCACGTCAAATCTGCAGCAAATGCACCCACGGAACAACCGGCCAAAAAAAGTCCACCCCCTGAACCGTCATCAGTAACGGTCAAGAACAGAATCGCTCCCCCCTCCAAGATCGAGAACAAAGGAGAATCCCCAGCCCGTGTCACGCCGGACAACCCGGTTTCTCCTCATGCAATACCCGAGATAAAGGAGCCGTTACCCCCCACCGAAAAGAAGAGAGATACGCTTTCAGCCCCTAAACCGAAAATAAAGAAATCGGCTCAAGATCTGCTTGATTCAGCCTTGGAGTTTTGTAATGCCAGCAACGACTTCTGGGAACGTGGAGACCTGGAAAACGCCGTCGATGCCCTTGATCAGGCCTATTCACTCATATTGCAGATAAACCCTGATCAGTCCCCCGAAATCCTTCAGCAGAGGGACGATCTGCGATATACCATATCCCAGCGGATCATGCAGGTCTACTCCTCCCGGTTCACGGTTGTAAACGGATATCACAAGGCCATCCCCCTGGATATGAATCAAGACGTGGTACAGGCGCTCGAGTTGTTGAAAGGAAAGGAGAGAAAATTCTTTCTCAATGCCTACCGTCGCTCAGGGAAATATCGCCCCGCCATTGTAAAGGCCCTCAAGGAGGCCGGCCTCCCCGAGGAACTTTCCTGGCTGCCGCTGATTGAAAGCGGATTCAAGGTAAATGCGCTTTCGAGGGCAAGGGCGCTCGGCCTGTGGCAATTCATCGCATCGACCGGTTACAAGTACGGCTTAAACAGGGGTCATTGGGTCGATGAAAGGATGGACCCTGAGAAGTCAACCGAGGCCGCTATCGCCTATCTCAAAGAATTGCATCAAATCTTTGGGGACTGGGACACGGTCCTGGCCGCCTATAACTGCGGCGAAGGCAGGGTTTTAAGATGCATAAAAACACAAAGGATTAACTACTTAGATCATTTCTGGGACCTTTATGGGAAACTCCCGGCCGAGACCGCCTTTTATGTGCCCAAATTCCTGGCCGTGTTGCACGTTTTAAATGATCCAAAGGCCCACGGCTTCACCCTCCCCCCTGTGGACAAAGAGATCGAAACAGAGGCGGTTACCATGAACAAGCAGGTTACCCTCAAGACCATGTCTCAATACATCGGCGTATCTTATGAGGTTTTGAGTGAACTCAACCCGGCCCTCAGGCGCAACTCGACACCCCCAAGACCCTATACCTTCCGGGTGCCGATCGGGAAAGGGTCTGTGCTCCTGGCAGAGCTGGACAAGATTCCCGAATGGCATCCCCCTGTGCCAGCCTATGCCACCCACAGGGTAAAGAAGGGAGAGACCCTGTCTGTTATCGCACGTAAATACAGGACGAGTGTCCGGGCAATCATGGCCGAGAACCGTCTTAAAAGCAGGAGCTACATCAAGACGGGCTGGCAACTCAAGATCCCCACAAGGGTGAGATACGCCTCTGCCGGGGAGACCCCTGCCCAGCACCCTTCTTCAAAGGGAGCAGATAAGCCACCCAAAAAACAACCCCTCACGAAGTATGTGGTCCGTAAAGGGGACTCCCTCTGGAAAATCGCCAACAGATTTGACACCACGACAAAGGAGATACAGTCTTTGAATGGATTACGCAACAGCCGCTTAAGTATCGGGCAGGTGCTTGTTATCTCCAAACCTTCTGCAGAATACGGGGTCGTAGGGACCGAAATGTATACGGTCCGGAAAGGGGACTCACCCTATATTATCGCACAAAAACATCAGATGGACCTTGCAGAACTCCTGCGGATGAACAGGTTGACCCCTCGAAGCACTATCTTCCCCGGGCAGACATTATCCGTTAAGACCCGATAACCCTATTTCCTCCAGTACGCCGGCGCCAATAGAGCAATCACCGTATAGATTTCCAAACGGCCGAGCAGCATACATAAGATCAATACCCATTTGCCCGGTAGGGGGATACCCAAGTAATTCCTTACCGGTCCCACCGCCCCTAAACCCGGACCGATGTTCCCTATGGATGACGCCACCGAGGCAATAGAAGAGATGAAGTCGAGCCCCAAGGCGGCCATCATCAGAGAGGCCACCACGAAAATGCCGAGATAGAGGATAAAGAACCCCCAGATACTGCTCAGGATTTCTTCAGGAACCGGCCGTCCACCTAATTTTAGGGTGGTTACCGCATGGGGATGAATGATCCGAAAGACCTGCTGGTAGCCATGCCGTATCAGCAGCATGATACGCATGATCTTCATGCCTCCCCCGGTGGAGCCGGCCATGGCCCCCAAAAACATGCAGATGAGGAGGACCAGTTGCGAAAAGGCCGGCCATGTCTCATAATCGGCAGAGACAAATCCGGTAGTGGTGATGATGGAACTCACCTGAAAGGCGGCCTGACGGAGGGCCTGGGCCATGGAGCTGTACACGGAGCCGTGGATATCGAAGGTGATCAGGACCACAAAGACCGCCACCAGAATCAGGAAGACCCGGCACTCTGAATCTCTGCCGAATATCCTCAGATCTCCTTTTATGAGCCTGTAATGAAGCGAAAAATTGATCCCGGCCAGGAGCATGAAAACGATAAAAACACAATCAAAATATACGCTGTTATAGTAGGCGATACTCATGTTTTTTGTGGAAAATCCGCCGGTCGGCATGGTGCAGAATGCATGGCACACCGCATCGAAGACAGGCATTCCCCCTGCAACGAGAAGGACCACCTGAATAAGGGTGAAAGACAGATAGACCTTCCACAGGGTCTTGGCGGTCTCGGATATCCGAGGTTTCAGTTTGTCCACCACCGGACTGGGGACCTCTGCCTTGTAAAGCTGCATCCCGCCGATTCCCAGGTAAGGGAGGATGGCGATGGAAAGCACAATGATCCCCATCCCGCCCAACCACTGGGTCAGACTTCTCCACAGCAAAATGCCTTTCGGAAGAGACTCTATGTCCGTCAGGATGCTTGCACCCGTCGTTGTAAATCCGGATATGGATTCAAAATAGGCGTTTGTGAAATCGGGGATAGTACCGGAGATGAGATAGGGAAGCGTCCCGAACAGACCGGCCATGACCCAGCCCAAGGTTACAATGGCGACACCGTCCCGGTGGTTTAACTGCCTGTCCTTCTGTTGTCTTGTCCCCACAAAAAGTGTTAGGCCGGACACAAAGGTTACGGCCATGGAGAGGAGAAATGCAGGTGTACTCTCATCCCTGAAGAGAAACGACACCAGCAGGGGGCCGACCATGGAAAGGCCTAAGAAAAGTATGAGGATCGCGATAAAACGCGTGATGACTTGAATGTGCATCAGAAATATTCCAGCTTGACGGTCAGCAGTTTCTCCAATTTAGGGAGGACTTCCTGGAGGGCAAAGATGATGAGATGGTCTTTCGGCCTGATGACACTGTCGCCGCGTGGGATGATGATGTCGTCCTCGCGAACGATGGCCCCGACGATGGCCCCTTTCGGCATTTTTACTTTAGATAAGGGCAGGTTGACGATATCCGAGGTCTCCAGGGCCTCCGCCTCAATAGCCTCGGCACGTTCCCCTTTCAGAGGCGCCACCGAAATAATTTTCCCAGGCCTGATATGCTGTAAGATGGCCCTGACGGCAGATAATCTGGGGCTTACCACGGTGTCGATGCCGATGGCTGACATGAGGGGGACATAGCTCAACTTGCTGACACGGGTCGCCGTCCTTTTGGCCCCAAGGCCCTTTGCGAGGAGCGACATGAGGATATTGCTCGCCTCATCTCCGGTGACCGCGACCAAAAAGTCGACGTCCCTGATATTTTCTTCCACGAGCAGATCCTTGTCCGTGCCGTCACCGTTGATGACGATCACACGATCGAGCATTTCAGACAAGGCGGCGCACGTGTCGCGCTCTTTTTCAATTATTTTTACGCTGATTTTCGCCCGGTCCATCTTTCTTGCCAAGGCAGCACCGGTTTGCCCGCCCCCCACGATAATAATCCGTCTTGAGGTCTCCTGTTTGATACCAAGGGATTGCAGGGTCTCGCTCAGTTCAGTATTCCGGGCCACGACATAAACCAGGTCGCCTGCTAAGATGACATCTTCCCCCTGAGGGATCAACACCTGAGATCCGCGGACAATCGCCCCCACCAGGATCCTGCCGTTCAGTTCACCGAAAGAGAGCAACTTACGATCCACAAAGGGTGAATCCTGGGTTACGAAAAACCCGATAAGCTTGACCCTCCCTCCCACGAAGTCAAGGACCTCAGATGCGCCGGGGACCTCCATGATGTTCTGTATCGTGTTGACCATCTCAGACTGGGGATTGATCACGTGGTCAATACCTAACAGATCCTTGCTGAACAGTTCTCCCTCCTGAAGGTACTCCTCATTTCTGACACGGGCGACCTTGATCAGGTAGGGGTTAAGGGTTTTGACCATCAGGCATGCCATCAGATTTATCTCATCGCTGTCCGTGGCCGCTACCAGCATGTCCGCATCGTTGCTCCCCGCGTCTTTGAGTATCCGTGGACTTGTACCGGAACCCAATATGGCATGGACATCGAGATTTTCAGCCACCCGCTTTATCTGTTGCGGATCCTTGTCGATCAAGGTAACATCATGGTTTTCCTCAGAGAGCCTCTGGGCGATATGAAATCCTACTTCTCCTGCACCTGCAATGATGATTTTCACAATCGAATTCCCCCTTTGCGGTCGTGGTCGGGATTGTCATGCGATGCCCTGTTCACAACGCTTTCTATTTAAACGAGCCCTCTTAAAAAGTCAACCTGACAAAGCTGTTGCCCTGCTTTTGAACTATCGTATGCGTTCACGGGTTCAAAGGTTCAGGCCCGCCTGCCTCGCGTTACGAAGCATTGCGGGCAGGGGTTCAAGGTTCCATTCTCGTCCCCGGACTGCATTTGAGGTGTGTATTTACGAGAAAAACGTCAGTTTCGTCAGCCCTAAACCAAAATTTCGATCCAAATTGGCAATTACTTGGGAAAATGAGCATTTTTAACGAGGACTTTGAGTCTTCAATGCCTTCCTTGTCCTTAACCCTGAATCCCGCTTTCAGCGGGAAACCCAGAACCTGTGAACGGCTACGAACTATCTGTTTACAACGTGAACCTACGATGTTATAAAGTCCCGTCGTATAAAATCTACCAGGAAGGAGAATACAGACCCGATAGATCTGGAAAATGAGAGATGTCTGAGATAAACGGAAACTATTATCACGCGGAAACATTAAAAAGCTACATCGACAGGTTTGTGGAGGCAAGAATCCTTGTGCTGGGCGATATCATCATGGACAAATATATCTGGGGCAATGTCACCCGGATTTCGCCTGAAGCACCGGTTCCTGTTGTAGATGTGGAACAGGAGACAAAAATGTTAGGGGGCGCTGCCAATGTGATCCGGAACATGGCAACCCTCGGCGCAAAGCCGATCCTGTGCGGCGTGGTGGGCGATGACAGGACAGGGAAGGAGATCCTGTCGGCACTTTCTCACATGGGTTTGAAGACAGATGGTGTGGTCAGTGAACCCGGGAGACCCACAAGCATAAAGACCCGGATTGTTGCGCATAATCAGCAGGTTGTTCGGTTTGACAGGGAAAGCCGGGCAGATGTGAGGCCCCAGAGCATTCAAAAGCTACTCGATTATATCGGTGAAAACCTTGACACGATCGATGCCATCGTTGTTTCAGATTATGGGAAAGGGCTCATCTCGGGTCGGCTTATGATGGGAATGAGGGAGTTGTCCCGGTCCCGTTCTGCCGGGAAGCTCATCATCGCTGTGGACCCAAAGACAGGCAACTTTGAATATTATAAAGGGGTGGATGTGATCACGCCGAACCATCATGAGGCCGGGGTTTTTTGCGGTTTTGAGATCTTGGATAGAGATACCTTGAAGCGGGCCGGAAGAAAAATGGTGAGCGATCTGGATTGCCGCTCCGTGCTGATTACCCAGGGAAAACACGGGATGACCCTTTTTGAAAGGGATGGAGAGATAACTCACATCCCGACCGTGGCAAAGAAGGTCTTTGACGTGACCGGGGCAGGAGACACGGTCATCGGGACCATCTCCTTGGGCCTGGCCGCCGGTCTTGACTTGAAATCAGCGGCGATCCTGTCCAATTTCGCGGCCGGCATTGTGGTCGGTGAGGTCGGCACGTCAGCGGTTCGGGCAGACGAGTTAAAAAAGGCCATCCAATGAGTCACCCACATCCGCCGGACAAGGTCCGGCTCCTCTCAAGCCTCTTTTCGCCTGACAGGGGCGTTATTGACCGGGTGATCGCTCAGATCTCAAAGATATACGGACCCGTAGACCGGGTCAGCCCCGAGATGTTCTTTGACCGTACCCGATATTACGCCAAGGAGATGGGATGGCCCCTCTACCGCCGCTTTGTTTCCTTTGAAGAATTGATATCCCCTGAGACCCTCGTGGAGGCAAAACTGAGGACCAACGCCATCGAGAAAGAATACCTTGTCCAGGGAAACCGACAAATCAATATCGATCCGGGCTATATCTCGCCGGAACGGCTGATCCTGGCCACCGGAAAGAATTATATCCACCGGGTCTATCTGGCCAAGGGGATTTATGCAGACCTGACCCTGATTTTCATGAGGGGGAGTTTCAGGCCCCTTGAATGGACCTACAGGGACTATTCGGATCCGGAGATGATCGAATATTTCAACGAACTGAGGAAAACCTACATGGAGAAACTGCGGGAGATGAAACGCATTGATTAAAAGCATGACCGCATTTGGAAGCGCAGCCTTCGAGCAGGGGGATACGCGCTATGTCGCTGAAATCCGATCTCTCAACCATCGTCACCGGGATATTGTCCTGCGCCTTCCCAAAAACCATCAAGTACTCGAAGAAGGGCTCCGGGCCATCATTTCATCGAGAATCGGGCGGGGCCGGGTGGAGGCGTCCTTTCAGATAGAAAAGAGCTGTGAGCCCCCCCCTTATGAGCTGGAACTCAACCTCCCCCTTGTGGAATCCTATCTGAGGGTCTTCAGGCAATTGGCCGCCCATTCCGGTCTTGACCAGGAGATGCGGCTGGAGTTTCTCCTTCAAATGAAAGACGTGATCCTCATCAAACCCGAAACCGATAACATGGAGGAGACACGGGAAGGCCTCCACGAAGCCGTGAACAGGGGCCTTGACGCCTTGGACGAGATGAGGATCAAAGAGGGGAACGCCATCCTGGAAGATTTTATCAAAAGGCTCGACCGATTGGATGCCTATGTGGATGCCGTGCATATGCGGGCCCCCGAGCTGATCGAAGCATATCATAAGCGGCTGACCGAGAAGGTCGGCAACATGCTCAACGGGATAGAGGTGGATCCGGCCAGGCTTGCCCAGGAGGTCGCCTTTCTTGCGGAGCGATCCGACATTACAGAAGAGATTGTCCGCGCCAGAAGCCATCTGAAGCAGTTCCGCGAGTATCTCTCTCTTGACGATGCAGTCGGCAGGAGACTCGATTTTCTGATACAGGAAATCAACAGGGAGGTGAATACGCTCGGCGTAAAGGCCTCGGATACCGCCA
>CAZACO010000095.1:0-9804 GCA_964483185.1 uncultured Desulfobacteraceae bacterium | reverse complement strand
TCTCTGCATTTCGAGAGGGTTGCGGCCAGGGACGGGTCTGAATATTTGAAATCGGGAAGATAGATGTCCACGTAGTCTTCGGCCGAGGTCAATGCCTCCACCGACTGGTACCCGGAGAGGTTGTAGACAACGGGAAGATCGATGCCACCCCTGCGCAGGAGAGACACCAGGCGGAAGACATGGGGAAAGAAGTGATCCGGCGTCACGAAATTAATGTTGTGGACCTGATAGCGCTCAACCATCGCCGCCACCTTTGCGGCCAATTCACTCAGGCTCATGCCCGCCCCGAGGCCATCATGGGAAATCTGATGGTTCTGACAGTAGACGCATCTCAGGGAGCATCCGGTAAAAAAGACGGTTCCTGAACCGTTCGTTCCGGTAATGGGCGGTTCTTCACCGAAATGGGGGCCCACATAGGCGACCCTGAGTTGATCTGTCTCACCGCAGATGCCCTTGACCGGATCCGCGCCACGGGCCGTCCGGTTCACCCGGCACCGGCGGGGGCAGAGAATGCAACACTTATAGGGTTCGATCAGGTTCATGTGGGGCGGTACTATTTCAGACCATATTTTTTCAGCTTGTACCTGAGGGTCCGTTCACTGATCCCCAGGATGTCGGCGGCCTGTGTCTGGTGGTTTCGGGTCTGGTCCATGGCATCCCGGATCATCTCGGATTCCAATGCCTCAATCGCGTCTTTCAGGCTTGCCTGGGTCTTTCTTACTTCCGGCCCGGAACGGAGGGCCTCTGCGGAAAAGGGGAGGTCCTTCGTCGATATGAGGGACCCCCTGGCGATCACCACGGCCCGTTCAATGATGTTTTCCAGTTCCCTGACGTTGCCGGGATAGTCGTATTTCAGCAGAAGGTCCCTGGCCTCCGGGAGAAACCCATCGATCTCTCTCCCGTTCTGAATGGAAAAGCGGTTCAGGAAATGATTCATCAGGGGCGATATATCATCCTTTCGTTCCCGGAGGGGCGGGATGGTGATGGCCACCACATTCAGCCGGTAAAAAAGATCTTCTCTGAAGGCCCCTTCCCGTATCCCTGCGCTGAGGTCCCGGTTGGTGGCGCTGATCACGCGCACATCCGACTGTCGCGTTTGGTTGTCCCCAATGCGTTGAAATTCCCTTTCCTGGAGGAATCGAAGGAGTTTTACCTGAACGGCCTGGGAGAGTTCCCCGATCTCGTCCAAAAAGAGGCTACCGCCGTCGGCCTCTTCAAATCGCCCGATTCTTCTCTGGGACGCCCCGGTAAAGGCCCCTTTTTCATGGCCGAAAAGCTCGCTCTCCAGCAGATTTTCAGGCAGGGCCGCACAGTTCACGACCGTCATCGGCTTTCGCGAACGGGGGCTCACGGCGTGGATCAGTCTGGCAACGAGTTCCTTGCCCGTCCCGCTCTCTCCCTGTATGAGCACCGTTGCACGGCTGTCGGCAACCCTCCCGGCCAGGTTGATCACCTCGTTCATGGCCGGGCTCCGGAAGATGATGTCATCGGCCGTCACCCCTTTTCTTCCCAGTTCATCACGCAGGATCTCGTTTTCTTTCAGGAGGGTTCGCCGCTCTGAAATGCGGTCGATCAGGATCAGCAGTTCGTCCAATTCGATCGGTTTGGTGATGTAGTCGGCGGCCCCGGCCTTCATGGCCTGCACGGCCGTCTCGACGGTGCCATAGGCGGTCATCATGATCACATCGATCTCCGGGTTGATCCGCTTGACGCCCTTCAGGAGTTCCATACCATCCATCCCGGGCATTTTGTAATCGATAAGGAGAAGATCGAAGTAGTGCCCGCTCAATAGATCGAGTGCCATTCGGCCATGTTCCGCCTCTGACACGTCATGGCCGTTGTCCCTGAGGAAGTCCCGCAGCATCTCCCGCTGGGACTGACCGTCTTCCACCACAAGAATGCTCAACGTCTGACTGCTGTTCATGATTAAGTCCTTCTACCGGCCTTGCTGGATGCTGGTTACTGGATGCTCGTTGTCCCTTCCCAATTTTAGTACCTTATTCCTTGGTCTTCTGTCACAGAAAACAAGAAAATCTCTTTGTGGCTCTGTATGATAAATCCTTCTTGACTCACACGAAGCCACCAAGAACACAAAGAGACGGACATTTTTTTGGCGGTTTAAAGAAAAAACCCTTTGTGTGCTTTGTGTCTCTGTGTGATAAATTTTTGGTTGCGGCTATCCGCGTTAGGCACTTTAGGCACTTCAAACTTTAGGCACTCATTGTGCTGGATGCTTGAAACTGGATACTTGAAACTGGATGCTGGTTACTTGATACTTGATACTGGATACTGGGCACTGTAGGCTGGCTAGTGGCTGATAGCTGATGGCTGATAAGCGGCTACAAGTGTCACCAGCTTAACAGCTCAATTGCTCAACCGCCCACCGCCTTGCGCATTCGGCTCCGGGCTTCATTCGACACCTTCCGGTTCGACCGGCAGGAGGATCTCGAATGTGGTTCCGTTTCCCGGCTCACTCATGACCCGTATCTCTCCGTTGTGTCCCTGAATGATCTCGTAGACCAGGGCCAGACCCAGTCCCAGACCTTTCTCCTTGGTGGTGTAGTCCGGATCGAAGATCTGCTCGATTGCCTCCCGGCTGAGGCCGGTCCCTGTGTCGGAGATCCTGACGTTGACCCACCGCTTTCCCTCCCGCGCCACCCCGAGCGTCACCGTCCCCTGGTCCGGGATCGATTCCATGGCATTTTTGATGATGTTGAAAAGGGCCTGCTTGATCTTGTCGGCATCTATCCATATCACCAAAGGGGATTCGGGCCAGTCCGTCTGGAGGGTGATCCCCTGAGAGGCAGCCTCCTCTGCCACGAGCAGTGCCATCTGCCTCAGGAGCGCGGTGATGTCGTGCGCCTTCAACGCCAGTTTGCCACTCCTCGAAAAACCGATAAATTCCTCGACAATCTGATTGAGCCGCCGGACCTCATCCCGTATGATCCCGGTCAGTTGATCCAGGTTGTCTTTCTGGAGCCTCTGGCAGGCCATGCTGATGGCGTTGAGGGGGTTGCGGATCTCGTGGGCCACCCCTGCGGCCAAGCGGCCCATTGCCGACAGCCTCTCGGCCCGGTTGAGACGCCTTTCCATCTCTCGCATGTTGGCCAGATGTTTGGCCTGGTTTCTGTAAAGAAACCACATGGAGAAAATGGCGATAAAGACCATGAACCCGGTGAAAATAAGTCCGCGCTGCTTCTCCTTTTCCAGCATCTGATCCGCGGTCTTCGTTGACAGACCCAACCGTGCCGTGAAGACCGCCTCTCCATCGAGACGGAGGGGGCCGGCCACGTCAACCGTTCTCTGTCCTTTCCGATCCGTTGCCCGCCCCGGCGAATCGGCCGGAGTTCCTCCTTCCTGAGTCTGGAAAAGGATCCTCCCCTCTGTGTCTGTCACCACAAAATACCCGGTATCCGTTCCGAGATCCACTTCCTCGACCGCCCGTTCGACAGAGACCCTTGCCGTCCAGAAGAGAAAGCCTGCGTGATCCAGAACAAGTACGATCGTCCCTTTCCCCCATTTCCGGCGAATGGCAAGGGATCGCATTCCGGGGCTATGTCTGGACGGGTCAAAGAGATCCACGGTTATCCCATCGCCACCCCTGATCACCGTGACCGCAGATTCAAGGAGAGACTCGGGGACCGGCCTGTTTCTATAGGTTATCCCCCCTTTGTTATCCAACAGCACAATAAGCCAGATGCCTTGCCCGGAGGCCATGGATGACAGGGTGTTGTTCTCCAGGAGACCCAGTTCTCTTTCAAAATCAATTTTCTGGGCCAGTTCCAGGAGGTCGAAAATCATGGTCTCCCGCAGGGAAAAGGTCTCTTCTTCAAGGCCGGATGCTGCGGCTCCCTCGATGTCGGTCTCTGAGGCATGGCCCAGGAGTTGAAAATTGTATTTTGCAGCCTGCTGGACGTTTCTGATGATATCCTGCCCCCTCTTTTCCATGTAGCCGGTCAATGTCTTGTCAAGGGTTCTGAGGTCCACCAGTCCTGTCACCAGTGCGAGGGAAACGAGGACAAGGGAGACAATGGCCACGGCCAGAGGCTGGAGAAACGGCCTGGCGGACCTGCCTGGGCCGACCCGCCGGATGGTTTTTCTTTTCCCGCTCATCTGCTAATGGGTATCCGTTCAAAGGTTCAATGGTTCACCGTTCAAGGGTTCAGTTTACGTGAAAACGGTTCAAGGATCTTTCAGCTGTCATTCCAGATTTTATGGACTATCTGTTTACCTCCGAACAAGGTCAACGAAAGAAAAACAGGCCTGAACCTCTGAACAGTGAGCCCGTAAACGCTTACTCTAATCGTTACCTGTCAGGTGCGGTTTGTCAACATGCAATTGAGAGGCTCATCCGACAATTGCGTCGGAAACGCTGTTTCCTGTTCGACATAGTTTGCCAGATCTCCGGGGCATCAGGCCTCTTCAGGATCGTTTCATACCGGTTAACTCTCTGTGATTCTTTATAGTTTGGCCCTCCCCTCCCGTTTTGGCACGACTCCTGCTTCATGAGAGACACAGTGAACGTTCAGGGGTGTCCCTGTTCACCCTGATAAATGCCGCTTCGCGGCACTCCTTCGGAGGATTTAACAGGGTTCACGAAAAATTAACTTAATGTAAGGAGGTATGTTCAATGAAAAAGATCAGTGTTATTGCAGCGGTTTTACTGTTGGTTGCGTCGGCAACATGGGTGATGGCCGGCCCGGGTGGCAAGGCCGGCAGGGGAGGCGGCGACGGATGGTGTGCAGGCGCTTCTCAACTGTCAACGTTAAACCTGTCCACAGAACAGGCTGAAAAAGTCCGTGCCCTGCGCGAGTCATTTTTGAAAGAGACCACGCCGATCCGGACCCAGATGTTTACAAAACGGGCTGAAGTGAAGTTGTTGTGGCTCCAGACCAACCTGGATGCAGCCAAAATACGGGCCATCCAGAAGGAAATCCGGGACCTGATCGGACAGATGCAGGAAAAGAGGACCGATTTCCGTCTGGCCTTTCGAAATCTTCTGACCCCCGAACAGACCACCAAGCTCCTTGCCCAGGGCGTGGGCAGGGGCATCGGTTCCAAATGGGGTAGAGGCCCAGGCGGTGGCCAGGGCGGTGGCCATGGCGGCGGTCCGGGCAGGGGTCCGGGCAATTGCCGGCAGAACTGAACGGCCCATCTCTTCCTGCCCTCGTTCAGGGGCGGGAAGGGATTTCAGTCAGTGTCTCCAAATGCGAACGGAGACATCTCGCCGGTCTCCAAGTCCACATGAACCATGACATTCCGAAACAGCTTTCCCCGTTTCAGAATAATTTTTATGACTTCCATGGCCTGGAGCGTGGCAATGAGGGCAGGGGTCAGGGTCGGGACACCGAGAACGGCCTCCGGGCTCTCTGATCTGTCGCCGCCTGCCTCACGATGACCGTAGAGGCGCTTCAGTCCCGGGTCTTCCGGAAAAATGGTCATTACCTGGCCTTCAAGACCTGCCAAGGCCCCGTGAACCAAGGGAATCCCCAGAGATCTGGATGCGTCCTCAATAGTAAAGCGATCCGATATGGTGTCGAGGGCGTCCACGATCACGTCCGAGCCATCCAGGACCTCCCTGGCATTTGAGGGATCGATCCTGAGATGATGGGAGGTAACCCTGACGCCCGGATTGATGGCGCCGACCACCCTAACCGCTTCTCCGCTTTTCGACCTTCCTATGGCCTCTGTGCTGGATAATGCCTGGCGATTCAGGTTGGTCTCATCAAAGCGGTCATAGTCGACAACCACAATATGCCCGATCCCCACCCTGGCCAACAGGAGGATCACGTGGCCGCCGAGCCCTCCGGCCCCGACAACGGCCACGCACGATGTGCACAACCTGAGTTGTTCCTCCCCCGTAATCGACTCCCTGTTGCGGAGATAGCGATAGGGACAGATTCCCAGATTCAAGGCCTCCCTGTAGATGTCATGGACCGTAGCCCCGGATCGGGCCGCTATTTCCAGGGCATGGCCATCTTCCAGGATTATGGTTTCACGGCCTGCCGGGTCGTGGATACTCCTGGATTTCGACCGGATCAGCCCTTGAATCTCCCCTTTTCTTGTCTCAGAACGCGTAGAGGTCATGACGCATTCTCCTCTCCTTTGGATTGACGCCCCAGTGAAATAGGAAAGCAAAAGCATTTCACGGGGTAAAATTGACGATTGAATGACGCGTCAGTCCAGAGTCCAACGTCCAAAGCCGACCGATCATTAACAACCGAATGACAACTGAATGACCAATGACTAATGACCTTGGACCTTGGGCTATGAACGCTCAACCTGCAACCTTAAGGAAATCTGAGGCCCACTGATGAACATTAGCGTATGCCGACGATGAATGCAAAGGATTCCTTGGGGTTTCAACGGCGGTGTGAACGCCCTTGCAGTTTTGCAGAGAAGCTGTTAAATTGGGACCTTAGGTATTGAAAACGAACGTTGAACCAGAAGGGCCCTCTCACATGTGGAACCGGATCAGCCTGCGTGCGCGCGTCTACCTGCTTCTGGCCGCCCTGGTGTCTGTTACCTTCGTGGGCGGTTTTGTTATGATGTGGTACACCTATCGGATGCAGAACCTCCTCAGCGACATCATTGACAGGAATATTGCAGCCTCCCAGTCTACCGAAGCCTTAGAGGTTGCCTTGGTCAATCAGAAAGGATTCCTTTCCTACTATTTTTTAGATGGGGACCCGGACTGGCTCAGGCAGTTAGGAGAATATCGCCAGATTTTCAAGGAGCGGCTGAAAAAGGCCCATTCCCTCGTTGAAACCGATCAGCAAAAGGAGGCCCTGGATCGAATCGAATCCGAATATATCCAGTACATTGCCATTAAAGACCAGGTGATTTCTCACTACATCGCCGGGGACCGCGAGTCGGGCGCCAAGCTTCACAAAGGGGTTCGGAATCGATTTTTCAAGATCCTCGATTTGTGTGAAGATTACAAGAATCTCTATACCAAGAGGATCCAGGAGTTGAGGGACGCGAGCTACGACCAGGCCCGTAGGCTGAGGTTTATTGCCGGCACCGCCATGTTTGTGGTCCTGTTTTTTGGACTCCTCATGGCCTTCTTGCTGATACATCATATCCTGTCTCCGCTTCGCAAGCTGACCTTGGAGGCCGGCGGAAAGGAGGATTCGGGAGAATCCGGCGATGAAGTCAGTTCTCTGAGCAGGAGTGTGCGCGGTCTCATCAGAAACGTAGACCACACGCAGATAGAACTCGAAAAAAGCCGTGAGACCCTGTTGCAGGCCGAGAAGATGGCATCGGTCGGGAAGTTGGCGGCAGGGATGGCCCACAGTATTCGGAACCCTCTCACCTCGGTCAAGATGCGTTTGTTTTCTCTGGGCCGGACCCTTACACTTTCGTTCGCCCAAAAGGATGACTTCAAGGTGATTTCCGAAGAAATTCGTCACATCGATACGATCGTGCAGAATTTTCTGGAGTTTTCCCGGCCTCCCAAACTGAAGATGCAGCGGGTGAGCCCCTCGGACGTGGTCGATCTCGTCCTTCAGTTGCTGCAGCATCGGCTCGAATCCTACAATGTGGAGGTTGAGGTTTGCCGGGAAAACGGCCCTCTTGCCGAGATCCAGGCCGATCCCGAGCAATTGAAAGAGGTGCTGGTGAACCTTGTGGAGAATGCGTGTGAGGCCATGGATGGGGGGGGCTCCATTGTCATAACGGAAGAAGAGGTCCATGCGGATTCTCTGAGTCCGGTCGTCATGATACGGGTGGCCGACAACGGCCCGGGGATCAAGCAAACGATCCTGGAAAAAGTCCTTCATCCTTTTTTCACCACCAAGGAGGAAGGGACAGGGCTGGGATTGAGTATTGCGAGCCGGATCATTGAAGAACATGGGGGGACCCTCAGCCTTACATCCAAAGAGGGAGAAGGAACCACCTTTGTTATTACCCTCCCGATCAATCCTGTTAAAGGAGCCTGAATTGAGCACAATTCTGATCATTGATGACGACGACCAGTTGCGGATCAGTTTTGAGAAGCTCTTGGCCGAAGAGGGGTATGCGGTTGAAAGCGCTCCCTCCGGCGAAGCGGGCCTCAAGATGTTTCGAGCCAAGGTCCCGGACCTCATTATCTTGGATATGCGATTGCCGGGGATGAACGGGCTTGAGACCTTTAAGGCGATCCACAAGATAGAGCCCAAACTCCCGGTTATTATGATGACCGCTTTCGGAACCACGGAAACCGCCATAGAAGCCACCAAGATGGGCGCCTTTGATTATATACTCAAGCCATTCGATATCCCGGACATGTTGGGGGATATCAAACAGGCCCTTGAAGCGGGTCGTTTCATGCGGTCCCCCGTGAATATGGACCCGACGCCCGACGATGTCACCGGCGAGGCTATTATCGGCAGAACCCGGCCGATGCAGGAGGTTTACAAGTCCATCGGAAGGGTCTCCTCCACCCATGCAACCGTATTGATACGGGGTGAATCCGGTACGGGCAAGGAATTGGTAGCCCGGGCCATATATCAACACAGTCCGCGTGCAAACAAACCGTTTCTCGTTATCAACTGCGTGGCAATACCGGAGAATCTGCTTGAAAGCGAGCTTTTCGGGTATGAAAAAGGGGCCTTTACCGGGGCCTCCCACCGTCGTGTGGGAAAGATCGAACAGGCCAGCGGGGGGACGGTTTTTTTGGACGAAATCGGCGACATGCCCTCAACGATTCAGGCCAAAATCTTGAGGCTTCTCCAGGAAAGGAGTATTGAACGTCTCGGAGGCCGGGAAACCATACCGGTAGACGTAAGAATTATCGCGGCAACGAACCGAAACCTGGAAGAAGCCCTCTCAGAGGCCCGTTTTCGTGAAGATCTCTACTACCGTCTCAAGGTCGTCACCATCTGGCTCCCGCCGCTCCGGGAACGGCTGAACGATATCCCGCTCCTGGCAAACTATTTCCTTTCTAAATGCTCGGCCGATGTCGGCATTGACAATCCCGGGATCACGAAGGAGGCGGTATCCACCCTGAAAAGCCATTCGTGGCCGGGCAACGTCCGGGAGATCTATAATATCATACAGAAGGCATTGATCTTCAACCGGGGCGCACCGGTAAGTGCGGAAGATATCGCGCAGGCCATCAGCGACAAGGGCCAGGGGAGCATCATCGAAAATGAAACAGGAGATGAAGCGATCAGAAAATGGGCACGCGATGCCTTGAACGCCAAGGCCGCCGACCATATCTTTGACGCGTGCATGGACCAGTTTGCCTGTCTGCTCATCAGCGAGGCCCTCAAGATGACCGACGGCAACCGGTCACAGGCAGCCAGACTCTTGGGTCTTTCAAGGCCGACACTCCACTCCAAGATCGAAAAATACCGCCTGAAATTCGAGACGTCTGTCAGAGAGGGGTGATCCGTTTTTGAGGTTGAAAATGCATGGGATATATGTTTACCTTCGGACGGTTCTGCTCACGGGCAGACAACCCTGAGACTTTGTAAGGGTTCACAGGTTCCAGGTTCAACGTTCAGGGTTAAGGAAAAGTACAGAATTGCAGCCTTGAACCCCTGAACCTTTGAACCCGTGAACGGTTACGAGACTTTTTACTGAGGAGGAATGATTTTATGACTGAAAAGCAGTGGGACAGCCCACCCGAAATGCAGATCGATCCGCAGAAGACCTATCGGGCAACGATAGAAACCGACAGAGGGGCCATCGAACTGGAACTCTATCCGCAGCATGCCGCCAAAACGGTCAACAACTTTTTTTTCCTGGCCCAGGAGGGCTTCTATGATGGGGTGACGTTCCACCGGGTCATCAGTGATTTCATGATCCAGGGCGGGGACC
>CAZACO010000094.1:0-9821 GCA_964483185.1 uncultured Desulfobacteraceae bacterium | reverse complement strand
CGGAGTTGGTTCTAACTCCGGCCACTTGGTCAATTCACTGGAGTGTAACCTTTTTTTGGTAGTGGCTCCCTGCAGGCTCGGTTTCAACCGCATTTAGTCCCGCGCATCGCGGGATTTGACGCGCTCTGCAGATAAATCCGTACCTACAACAACGAGGTCAGGTTGCACTCATATCAATTTGTCAACCATTTCAAGTTAAAGCGTGCGATAGAGATTTTTTCATACGGATTTATCTCACCATTTTCATAAAGAATGAAAATGGTTCCATCCGCTGTAACCGCCATCGAAGAATAAGCTGCAGGTCCGTCATGGATGACTTTTGATACAGGCCAGGTTCGGCCACCGTCGCGACTCAAACGAACCGTGAGTTTTTTCCTTTCATCACTGGCCGGGTTGCAAAACAAAATCAAGTCGTTGCCTGCGGACGGTCTTTTTGGCAACCTTGCCATGCCGGCGTTACATCCGCCACCCGCTGGTTCAATCAGCGTATCGTCTACCCCAAAGTCCTCAAAGGTTTCTCCCCCATCATAACTCCAGGCGATACGGCGTTTTCCGTCTAAAAAATAGGCCCGGGAATTATAATAAATCGTTCCATCGGACAACTCCACGAGACACCCTTCACCGGTCCCCACCTGCACCGGCCCGCCGGTTTGCCAGGTTTGCCCATGATCATCACTGTAAATGGTGCAGTTGTAGTGATGATTCTGGAGGGTATGGAGTTCTTCGCCAGGTTTGTGTTGAAATCGAGCGGGCGCCAGTAGTCGTCCATAATGGGGGCCGGAACAGAGGACGACACCGGGCGAGGACCCATGGCTGTGCCCGCAGTATCCGGCATCATCAGGATGAATGATCATCCTTTCATGTATCCAGGTATTTCCCTCATCTCTGCTGACAGCCATGAAGTCTCCGCTCTCAGGGGTGCCATTTTCTGCTCCAACATCGACATAATCAACACGTGGATTTCTGCTATAAGAAACCATCACTGCCCCATTGTAAATATCCAGAGCTGCCGTTCCTATAGCTGCATCCCAACCCTCTTTGGCAAAAAGGTCCTTGATGGGTTCCCAATTCCGCCCGCCATCTGTACCTCGCCGCATAACCAGATGGACTTCCTTGGCTCCGTCAGCGACCGTATCCATGCGTCGATTGGCAAAACCTAATACGGCGCCCTCGTTAGAAACACATATGGAAGGAATGCGATAGTGGCTACGTTCCTTGGAAACAAAAACATCTTTCTTTTCCATGATGGAACCTCAGAATATACTGGATTTCTCTTCAAGCCAAGCCCTGGCTCTCTTAGCACATCTTGCGCTCTCATCGTACATTCTTTTCCAATTCTCCTCTGAATGTTGACCCGTCTGACGGTCAGGACCGTGATTTCTGACAGAATAAAGGATTTCAGGTAAATGAACGAAGCGGGCGCCTGCCTGAGCAAATCGAAGGTACATATCGTAATCGTTGGCCAGCCTATATTCCTCATCATAATAACCGACAATATCATGAAGTGATCGTCGATAAAGCTTCGCTATACCAAGGTGGTACCAATCCCCAAAACAACGGCTGAAGTTATAATCAGGCATTGGAAGTCGACGCACAATTTGACCGGTATCGTCAACAATCATGCTGTCGGCGTAGACAAAGTCAGCGCCTGTTTCTTCAAGCATGAAGACCATTCTTGAAATCATCAGAGGGTGAGGGATGTCATCTGAAGGAATGAACGTGCAATAATCCCCGGACGCTTCTATGAAGCCTCTATTATAGGTATTTGTAGCGCCAAGATTCGTTTCGTTTCTCAATATCTTAATAACCCTGCTTTGTGGCAATCTCGGGCTGTAACTTCGAAGAAAAATCCCCTCCCCACCTTTGTTTTCATATCTGTCCATTCGTGACAACTGTTCTGTCTTGAGAAATGAAAAGTATTTCCTTATGACCTTCTCTGTATCATCAGACGAACAATCATTGACGATGATTAATTCAATATTTTCGTAGTCTTGATTCAGAACGTGGTCGAGCGTAATCGGCAGGTAACGAGACTGATTATACGTGGGGACAACAATACTTACAAGAGGACCTTCAATCATATTAAACATTCTCCCCATGCTTTAAAAGAACATAACGAATCGACTACCTATGACGCCCGCTCAATCTGGGCAGAAATACATGAGACATGTCTGAAATGATGTTTGTTTTACGTTGTTAACCGGTTATCTTCTCCTGAGAGATGTTTTCTCCAATGGTGATAAATCTCACATTTGGCCTTCAGAGCCTCGATCCTGCTGGAGAGCCATTCAATTCTCCATCACCTTTTGATACATGCTCCTATAATAATGTTGGGGGGGAGTGTCGTTCCTTGGAACATTCTGCGGAAATTTACACAATAGGGTTGCATCGTTTCGTCAAGTATTTTTCCAAACTGTTCACCAAAACGCATTATTGTGACCAGATAATATCGCAAAGCATCATAGTAGTCATACTCACCATGCATAAGATACTTGTCATCTGTCGCCGGCGCAGTATGGACGAAGGATTCAAAATTTCTATTTAATACATATTGAAATGAAAAACCATTGCTTTCTGATAGATCTAAGATGTTTTCCGTACTGAAAAGATGCTTGTCTTCATAGTTCGATTTGTCAATATCACCACGGACATAATTCTCAATAGTCAGCAGGTATGTGTTAAGCTGGGTTTCAATTTCATCGGAAAGATCGAGGCCCTTGTTCTTGGCCACATCGAGCATGAATTGCATCATTGCACATGAATGCGTAAAAAAAGAAGCATGCGGTTCCTCGAAAAGTAGAACGCCTCCGGGAATCAGCACCCTGTTGCATTCTGCAAAAAATGCATTCAGGTTCCATATGTGGTGCAGGGTGTAACGCATCACGATCAGGGAAAGGCTGCCGTCGGGAAAAAGGGATACGTCTTCTCCTGACATGATGGCGTAGTCGGGTACGCGACCAATACTCATCCTCGTGATCTGATCGCTGGTGATCTCCAAGAATCGGACTGACGGGTCAGTGACTATCAACTTTGGGTACGTTGAATGTTTGGCCAGTCCGCAACTCAACGCTCCGGCGCCACAACCGATTTCCAATGCTGGTTTTGTGTCGTCCCCACCCAAATGCCGGAGTAAGCTGAGAGCGCCATGTCCCATGGCAGTATCGGATTTGTAGTTAGCTGCATACCAATCCTCGTCATGCAAAAAAGAGCTTGCTTCCGTCAAATGGTAAATCCCGTTGTCCCGTCGGCAATGGTCGTACCAGACCCAGAACTCGTCTTTCGTCCATCCAGGGGAAACCTTGCCCCAACGTCCGTAACTGAGAATCTCTTTTTCACTTGGTCTGGTCTGAGTGCGGTCCCCGTCCGGCCTTTGAAGAAGGTGGTATAGTGGGTTGATATCCTTTCCATGAATCTCATGCGTTACGCCGATGTAATATTCGGTGATGAATGTGGAACTGGGGTTCCGCCCTTCCTTGGCGCCGAACTGAACGTAGTGCTCCAGAAGATCCATCCCACTTGCCACAACATCCGGATTTTGAAGTGCGTAATAAGCATCGTCGAACCGGCCGCTTTCTCTAATGGCCTCAACTTGGTAACGTTGCCTTTCTCTACGGGGCAATTGCAATATCTGTTCGGGAGTCAACATTACACCTCCTCGCTTCCGCCTGCGTTTTGCGTTTCCCGAATTTCCGATGAACGGATGATGTAGATACCCGACTTATGCCAAAATCCGCCGGCCAAATAGAGCGCATTCGGACATTTTTCTTTAATACGCCCCTGCGCCTGCAAGGTGTTCATTGTTCCTTCCATGAATGCGATTCGATTTCAACATGTCGACAACTTCCGCCACAAATTTGTTGCCGATCCTGCCTGCCGGTTTCATTTCAGAGATATGTCGGATCGCGCCCTCCACGTCGAAATCAAGGTCCAATTCATCGGACGTGATGGCGCCGGTCTCAAGCGGCATCAACTCATAGTCCACAGGCAAAAAAAACATATCCGGTTTCGACATCAGGATTTTCAGTGCCCAATCAGGGGCATTTCTTAGGATGCCCTTTACCTTTTGAACAAACTGATAGTGTTTACTGGCAGGCAAAAAGCAGCGATCACAAACGGTGCCGGTCGGCAAATCGTCCCGCATGCCTCTCCGAGTCCGTGTAAAGGCAGGAGCATTCCACGCATCATAGAAACTCTTGTGATGAAGAATATGAGTGAAGTCGTCTTCTTCATCCGTCGCCACGCAGCAGGGCGCCAATGCCCCATCGGGATAGATCATGGTGCCGTAATAGTGCCAGTCGCATTTTGGACTGTCAGTGATGTCCCTTAATATTATCGCGTCCTTTCGACCGTATAGATTCCTCTGGAGCGTGGTTTGGGTTCTCAGTCGTCCTTTGTCCAAGGCAGGGCCTCTTACAGCATTCGGTAAGGGGATCGTTGATTTGCGAACATCACAGCCCTGCGGTTCGTCCGGTACATACGCTGGAAAGACTTCAAAAAGATCGACCTGAATGTCTTCGGCCATTTGCATTGCCAGCCTCAATTCATGCTGATTATGCTCAAATACGAGATACCTCCATTCAATGAACGGAGTTGTCACGCCCAACTGTTGTTTACGTTGAATCAAACGACCCAGATTCTTCCAAACCAAGTCGAACTGACCGCCGCGCCGATATTTTATATAAGTCTCGGGTGAGGCGCCATCCAGAGAAACGCTGATCATTCCCAGGCCGCACAACAAAAGAGCATCGATCTTCTCTTCCGACAAAGCTACACTCAAGTTGGTTGATATAACCGAAAAGATTTCTTTTTCTTTCACCTTGCCAATCAAGTCAGCGATATCTTTATGCAGCAGCGGCTCACCGGCGCTAAAGAACCATGTTATAAATGTAGCGTCCAAGATTTCATTTGTGATCCATGTGAAAATGTCGTTTTTCATATAACTCACTTTTCGGTGTGTTGTTTGGTTGCCAACAGCACAATAATGGCATTTCAGTTGACACGCCGTGACGAGATCAATTGTTGCATCAATGGGGTAAGATTTGACTTTTGCAGTCAGTCTCCTCCTGTCGCGAAGCGCAGCAATAAAATTCATATACTTGAAAAATCGCAAGTTCTCGTCGTGAATCGTTGGCAAAATATACGGAAGCGCCGCATCACCCATGGTTTTCCTCTGAAGCAATAGTTATGAGAAGCATTCCGGGGGTCCAGTCACTCTTGAAATTGAAAAAAAAGGATGGCCCTCGCCAAAGTTGTAGTATCTTTCGATAAGATTAGAGCCATAGTGGTTGGGCCTGAATAGTTGCTCAGAGAAACCATCTGGAAGCGGAATTGGCTCGCACGAGAGCAAAGCATCATTGACAGCAACGGCGTCCCACTTCAAAGCCTCAGGCAGAAGCTGTCCCCACCCCCATTCTCTTATTCGCTCCGCGGGGGCGCCCAAGTCAAAAGCAACCGGGAAAAGGCCGGCTCTGACAACCTCTGAAAGTGTGTAGGAATAGGTTTCCGGCCATATTGCCGGAAAGAATGCGATGGGGCAATGTGCCTCATGCAAAAACCGTATAAGCTCGCTTTCCCGATAAGCGCCGGTAATGCTCACGCCCCACCGTTGTAACTCTTTGTCCATGGATGTATACCCGATAACCTTGAAAAATATTGGCAAATCACGCTGGTGAGCATCCTTGGCGCACTCCAGAAGCAATCGGGAGCCCTTGTGAGGTCCGATTGCACCAACAACTGCTACCGCCAGGTTCTCCTCACGGTCTTTTGAGCCTATCAGAATATCCGTGGGGTGAAGGCAGGCTTCCGGATGAGGTCGTACTTGGATCTTTTCGGAGCACTGCGGAAAAAAGGCTGAGATGCGATGAGCGCTATCGCTGCTGGGGGCGAAGATTCGTCGTGCCCCGCAAAGAAATCTCCCGTAACGTTCACGCCATCGCTCCATGTCGGTCCGCCCTAACTGGGGGGGGGGATTTCCCTCGACGCAGGTGCGACACTGCCATAACATCGCTTCCTCGCAGGGAACGCCGCTTTGGTCAACAAGATGAACATTCGGGCATAGGGGAATATAATCATGAACAGTGAAATCATAATCAACACCCAGCAACTCGGCCACAAGTCTGATCACATCCGGCGCGGCATGCTGAAAGCCCGCAAAATTGTGAACATGAATATGCCCGATATCGAGTGTGGCCAATACTTCCATCAATTCGCCGAACTGCTGAGGTAAATCGAAAGACAGGTTGGGGAGTTGCAACGCCTCCGGCAGGTTAAGCCCCCACACACACATACTTTTCTTGGAGTATGGTCGTAGCAGCAGAACCCGTGAATTTTCCCTGGTCAAGCGATCGCAAAGGTCCAACACATGACGTTCCACACCCCCGCCCCAACGATGGGTGACCATGAGTATTATCCGACCCTCCCCACGGAAAGCGCTGCGCAGCCTGGCCAGGTCCAGGGCACGACGCGCGTCACGACTCTTGTCCGCTGCGCAATACTCAGAAACGATATCTTCATAAGTCGGGTGCAACCGCTTCACCATCTCAAGTCCGGCATCCATGCGCTCAAAGGCTTCTTCCTCAAAGGAACCCTTCCCCGTGTGCCGCACGAAAACGTTCGGCAATAATACGTTACGCCATCCAGCGGCAGTTGCCCGCATACAAAAATCGTTCTCTTCGCCATAGCCTCTGCCAAAGGCTTCTTCGTCAAAAAGTCCTACGGCATCCATGCACTCCCGCCGAATGTACATACAAAAACCGATGCCAGTGGGGATGGTTATTCCCACTCCCGAGTTGGTTTCAGATGCCAGAGCATCCAATTCGGCAAAAGATATTTCAAGCCTCGCTCGATTGTTTCGTTCGACCAAGGGATAGCTGCAGATGGTAGCGTTATTGGATAGCGGGGTCACGGTTCCCACGTCGGTATTGGCCTTGGCATATTCCTGCAAACGATCCAGCCAATTGTTGTAAACCAACGTGTCTGAATTCAGCAGAAGCACATCCCGGTCCGGGTTCAACCGCATGCCCTCATTGGCTGATGCCACAAAACCTTTGTTTTCAGAGTGGTTTACGAGGGTGAAGAGATGAAGATCCGCCAAACGCTGCAGCATCGCAGAAAGCGCTGGTTCCGGACTGGCGTCGTCTACAACCACCAGTTGAAAGGGGGTTGTCGTCGGGGCATTCAGCACGGAATAAAGACAGGATAATGTCTGATCCATGCCACGGTAAACCGGGACAATTACATCCACCAGATTTTTCTTAGGCCTCCCTGTCGTATTCCATTGGGCTTGTTTTTGATGCGCCAGATCCAGCCAGTCTTTCATTTCTGGAGGCGAAGGCCAAGGCTCACAAGTATCAGGCTCATCGGTCTTAGGCAATACTGGCATGGTTTCGCTGAGCGTCGTGGCGATCTGTTCCCGGATTCTATCAGGATCGTCCAGTGCCGCATACAGTTCGGACAGCTCCTTGCGCAGAAACTTGGCGCGACGATGCAGATTCTTGACGCTTTTGTTGGCTGCGACGCATCGTTCCTCGGCACGCTTGCATCTTAAGGCGAGAAGACATTCATCGAGTTGCAGGGACAAGGATCTCTTCTGCACGTCGCCAGGCGTTACGTCCGAAGGAGGATATGCTCCCGTGCCTAGCAGGGCCCGGGCGAAGTCAACAGCGTTCAGAATACGGTAAGCCGGCATTTCTGGCACAGTGATTTCCCTTGCCAAAAGCCGCTCTTCCGGCAAAAACAGAAAGAGACCCTCCTCAGAATTGCCGAATACATTGTTTTTACTGGATAAATAGTTTTCATCATGGTAAGCGCTTATCCGCATATAAAACGCGGCATACCCCCAGGACAACATCAGCTTGAGAGGAGGCCAACTACGGACAAAATTGCCACTTTCACAACAAACGACCGGTCGAAGACACCGGATGGTCTTCTCTCCCCCTAATAAGACCTCTTTTTCATTTCCCTCCACGTCGATCTTCAGAAAGGTTAACCTATCCAAATCAAGCCCATCAATACTTACCAAATCTACTAAGGATTGGTCATCAGCCGGCCCCATGTCCGCGCTGCAAGGGATCAGCCTCACCGCTCCAAGATTCTGACCGTTCGCCTCCATAATGCGCGGAATCAATGCTTGTCCCGGCTGTGCGGCAACACCGGCTCGAATGGGTCGAATAATCCGGCCGAAAGCATTGTTCGCTGCATTGCGTCTCAATAGGGTGTGGAGTTCATCTTGGGGTTCCAAAGCAATAACCGATCCGGCATCCCCAACCATAGTCGCGAATGCCATGGCATGTGTTCCAATGTTGGCACCCACGTCAACCACTGTGCTACCCTTAGAGACAAATGGCTCTATCATCTCCAATTCGTTCTGAGCCCATTCTCCATACAGCGCCAACGACAAGCCAATGGGGCCGTCGAAATCAAAGTACGACATCATGCCGTAGCGACATTTTGACGTGACGACGTGACTTTCTAAATCGCCGGACAACTTTCGTTTTGCTATGCTCCCGATGTGCTCCACGACATCCCTGTTGTTTTCACTGATGCTTGCACCGCTGAAATCCCCAACACAACTGATCTGTTCTTGAGAAACAAAAAGCTTTTCGTCATCTTGAGAGTCAAAAACAAATAGCTCCAGCGGCCCAACGGTGAAGTAATCTCCCGTGCGCTCGGATGGATCAAACCGCAGCCGTTTTATAGTCGATTCCTCTCTCATCGCCGTGGCGATATCGATTGCGCTTAAGGCATTCATATGGGGACTGGAATGCAACGCACGGTCCACATAGATCGCGGCTTTCTCGCTCGGCATGAAATAGGCCTTGCCAAAGTTGTGTTCGCGAAGTTCACTGATGTTGGCCGACCGAACATTGACCAGAGCAATGTTTTTCACCTCAAGTGCAGTAAAACTGTAGGAAATCCCAGGATCATCGCTTGTGGCCTTATAGAGAAACTGTCCGTTGCCTAAATCTTCAACAAGTTCACCGTTCCCTACTTGTTCCGGATCCACAAGAAGTCGACTCAGACGGCGTGATCTGCGCAATTCCACGGCAAACGAAATTCCTGATTCGTCCCTGACGTTGATGCCCGTCATTTTGGGGTCGCTGGATACGGTGCAGGTTGTACGGCTGGCTGAAAACCCACAAGCTTCGGCAACCCGCTGAAAACTGTCGAAATCATGCAGCCAGCGATGGCCTCCCATGCGCATACCCATATTCACGGCATCCATGCCGTTTCTACATCGCATGGTTGTGACAAAATAATCCGAATTTCTCTGCAATACATCAAGGTCGAATCGGCGCCCGTATGTCCAGAGTTGAGAGATATCCGGCATCAATAGGCGCACCAGACCCTCCTCACCGAGCAGACAATTCATGGAGGACAGAATGTAAAGCTGTTCGGAAAGAAAAAAATGCTCAATGACATCCTCTGCGTAAAAGGCTTTGACTTTGCCAAATAGGCTTTCTGGCCAGATGTTAAGTAAATGGCATTCGGTGACGTCTTTACTGGCGGGGAGAAAATCAAGATTCATAAAACCATCTAATACCCTGTCACCGCAGCCAAGGTGTATATACATGTCGTCGCTATCGCCCTCTCTCCAGGTTTCGTATGCCCATAGAAAAAAGTTTGCAAGGCCCGGATTAGTACGAAGCAAATCGTTAAACTGGAAGTGTCGGCTCATATTGCACCTCGTAAAGTGATAAATTTAACCAGAGCTTAGATGGATCGAAAATCCTTACGCCCGAAGAAATGACGCACGTCACAAGAATCAGATTTACTTTGAGAATCGAATGAAGCACTGATGACTCGAAGGCCGTCATAAGGAT
>CAZACO010000093.1:0-9825 GCA_964483185.1 uncultured Desulfobacteraceae bacterium | reverse complement strand
TCTGACCCAAATCTGAGCGTCTATTCTGCGAAGTTATTTTTGAGCGAGCCCTAAGTCCCAGCATTCCAGCACCCACTCACTTTTTTGATGATTTCTTCATGCTGCTTATTCCTGTCAGGACGGAGAGCACCCCGAAGACAAGGACCCCGAGGGGGATAATGACCTTGACAAAATCGATGACAGCCCACCAGTTACTCAATATTGCGATAATCCCGAAACATAACAAGCAAAGCCCAAATATGATGTGCAGCATGATCTCTTTAAGCCCCCCATTTAAATAAAACATTTACTTACTGATAGTTGACCTTCGCCAGAAACAACTTGGCCTGGTTGATAGGGACGGCAAATCCAACGCCACAATAGACCCTGTTCGGCGCATAGATCGCAACGTTGACCCCGATGACCTCACCCTTTGAATTAACCAGCGGTCCACCGCTGTTTCCGGAATTGACCGGGGCATCCGTCTGAATCAAATCGACATAGTTCCGGCCCTCGATATCGACCGTACGTTTTGTATCGCTTACGATCCCATGGGTTACCGATTGTTCCAGGCTAAACGGGCAGCCAACAGCTAAGACCCCGTCGGTCACTTCTATCGTGTCTGAATTGCCCAATATCACAACGGGCAGTGGAAACCCCGTGTTGATTTTGATGACCGCAAGATCTTTCCGGGCATCAAATGCGACCACATTAGCCGGATAGACCCCTTCCTGATGCCCAAAGAGGCTTACGCGAATATCGGTCATGCTGGCTGCCACATGATAATTGGTCAGGATATAGCCTGCAGGATCAATAATCATCCCTGAACCCATCCTGTCTCCCGTCAAGGAGGCAGGCACAAAAGAGATCGCCCCATTGGGAGGGGGTGTAGCGGTGGATACTGCCGGATGACCTGTAATATATACGACAGCAGGCCGGACCTTGGCCACTGCCACGCCGTGGTCTTCTGTCACGAAGGAAGTGAGTCGAGTAACACCGGACACTCTCCCGCTCGTCACGGCCTCTGATCTGCCTTCAGAAGGCAGAAAATAGTACCCGGCCAAAAGGGCCATTTGAGTCAGAGTCAAAACGATCAATAAGAAAAGAAGTAAGCCTTTAACAACTGATTTGATCATCTTGTTTGCCTAACCCGGATAAACTGGCCTCCGGCTCGGAGAGAAAAGTGCCTAAAGTGGACTAAAGTTTACCCCGTTAAATGCGAATCCCTATTTCATTGGGGTGCCTAAAGTTGATGTTTGTTCTTCATTCGATGTTCTACGTTCATCTTTTCATCCAACCATCCCGCAGTCCCGACCCCTGACCTCCAACCTCTGTCGTCCCCTAAAGGGACCTTGAAGTAGACTCTCCCTTGGCCTTGGCCTTGCTGGAGCTTTGACCATGTTCTTCCTCGGTGCTGGATGTGCTGAGTGATGCAGGGGTCAGCCGGCCGTCCTGATACCATTCCACCGCCTGTCGGGCGGTTCCGTTTACCCCTGTAAAGACTTGTACACGCAGCCTGGTCAGCTCTTCCAAGGTCGTGACTCCGAGATCGTTCGTGATGACCACCCTTGCGCCTTCGCTGACCACTAATTGAGCCGATTGCACCCCTACGCCTGTTTTGTCGGTAGCATTAGGATTCGGTATAGCCCTGAAGGTCCCCAATCCCACGATCAAAAAATAGGGTGCCCGCCCAAACAGAGGAGCGACCTGTGCATCCATTGTTGGACCGGACGCAGCGACACATATACTCCCCGAAGTATCTCCGGCAACCGGCAGGGCGGAAAGGAGAGGGCTGACACCCAGAGGCGAGATCTGGCCCGGAGGCGGAATCGTTGTGGTGTCTGCCGAGGTTACGCCTGCCGATGTCTGACCCATGGGAGGGATGGTCGCGGGCTGGCCGCCGACCGTAATCCCCACCGTGGTCTGGCCCATGGGGGGTATGGTCGCGGGCTGTCCCCCAACTGTGACACCGGCCGACGGCAAGGCTGTAGGATAGGTCGACAACCGGCTTATGACCGCACCTTCCCTGACCATAAGGGTCCCGCACCTGGGGCAGGGAATCGTGTAACAGGCGGTCCCGCGTAGATGGGGGACCGTGGTTCCGCATTTCGGGCAAACGCAATTTCCATCGACCGTGCCCTGTAAAACGCCGGTTGACAAATCGGTTGCCGCTGTGGTCTGGCCCATGGGGGGTATGGTCGCGGGCTGGCCCCCCACCGTGACTCCGGCCGATGGCCGAACCGCAGAGCCCGCAGACTGCTGTTGGCCTCCAGGGATGGTCATGGCCTGCCCGCCGGCCCCGGCGCTCGTCGATGTCTGCCCCATGGGGGGGATCGTGGTTGGCCCGGCCACAGTGACGCCGGCCGATGTCTGGCCCATGGGGGGGATGGTCGCGGGTTGGCCGCCCACCGTAATCCCCACCGTGGTCTGGCCCATGGGGGGTATGGTCGAGGGCTGTCCGCCGACTGTAACTCCGGCCGATGGTCGAACCGCAGAGCCCGCTGACTGCTGTTGACCTCCAGGGATGGTCATGACCTGCCCGCCGGCCCCGGCGCTCGTCGATGTCTGCCCCATGGGGGGGATCGTGGTTGGCCCGGCCACAGTGACGCCCGCCGATGTCTGGCCCATGGGAGGGATGGTCGCGGGCTGTCCGCCGACCGTAACTCCGGCCGATGGCAGAACCTGGGAACTCCTGGAGCCGGAACCGAGGCTGATCAATCGGCTTCCGCATATCGTGCACAGGAGGGATGAACAGGGGATACCGGCCGGGTGCTCGTAAACAATGTTGTCAAACGGACAATAGCAAAACTCGGTCTGCTGGTTGAGGTTCAAGGCCCCGGCGCTGCCGGGCAAAGTCCCTGTCTGAGTGGAGGAGCCTGCAGTCGCCACACGTAATTGATTCTGATTCGGAAGCAAGGTCTGTGAGGTTGTGGCAGCAGGAAGATTAGAGCCGGGCGCAAGCGATCCGGAATCTAAATTCATCAACCTGTTTCCACACTGAGGGCATGTCAGTTGCGCGCATGGAATGCTTGCGGGGTGAGGAACCAGAATCTGGCAGGAGGGGCAGTAGCAGTAGTCTGTACGCTGTGTCGAACCCACCGTCTTCTGCAAGGCATTTGCCGGATCCAGGGCAGGGTCGTACTGGCCCTTTGGAGGGATGGTGTATGGCAGGCCTTTATAGCCGCTCTGCTCTTCTTCCTCAGCGGTGTCGTCACTTGAGAAGGGACTTCCCCCGGTTGGAATAATGGTACGCGCATACCCATATCCTGAGATGGTAGGCTCGGTCACCTGCGTCAGGAGACCTGAACGGT
The DNA here is from genome assembly GCA_964483185.1 of uncultured Desulfobacteraceae bacterium. Classification (GTDB taxonomy): domain Bacteria; phylum Desulfobacterota; class DSM-4660; order Desulfatiglandales; family Desulfatiglandaceae; genus CAZACO01. The sequence goes on along the minus strand of CAZACO010000093.1, from coordinate 6,535 downwards.
ATTGATTGAGCACGTCGGAGACTTTTGCCGGCTGGGCAATGAGGGGGATGACATTAAGGGCCTTCAGCGCATCATAGGCCTGGGGACCATAAGACACGCTAACGGCTGACTGGGCTCCCTGTGCGGCCACAAGTTGCGCGGCCGCGATGCCATAGCCCCTGGCATCGCTTAGGGCGCTATTAGGAACTGCCCAAAATCGATTTGTGGCCATATCCCCGATAATAAAATAGGGGGCCGTACCGAAACGCGCGGCCACCTGGGCATTCAGATCGTTTCCGGTCGCTGCCACCGCCACACGCGAGGGGAGGGGAGTGGTTTCATTCAAGCTGCCGGCTATCGTCGCCAGCGGAGGAGGCGCAGAGCCCGCCTGCAGTTGGAGATACAACGTCTGCCCGCCCCGATAAATCCCGAGGACCAGGGATTGTTGATCTTTTATGGTCCTGTAGAAAAGGGCGAGGTCCGGTGTGGCCTGCCGGTTTACACTGATAATGACATCCCCCGGCAAAATTCCCGCGGTCTTTGCCAACCCGGAGGAAGCTACGGCCACCACGACGACCCCCCTGATCGAAGAGGGAACGGACAATTTCTGCATAAGATCCGGAGTCAATGGGGAGAGGGTACAGCCCCATTCCGCACCCGGAGCTGTCTGGCCTGCATTCGGATCTGTCTGGGCAGGAGGACCAAAGGCGGTTTGGATCACGTTGGATGGCCGCTGTCCGAGTTCCACATAAAAAGTCCTCGACTGGCCGGCCCGGTCCAATACGATCCTGACCACATCTCCCGGACGGGTCCCTGCGAGCAATTTCTGCAGCTCGGCCGTCGTCCCTACTCTTGAACCCTCAAAGCGAAGAATAATATCTCCCGGCTGAAGGCCTGCCCGGGCCGCAGGGGAAGAAGGGATCACCCGGGTGACAGTGACCCCGCCATCATATTTCAAATCCATGGCATCGGCCACCGACGCCTTCAAGTCCTGGATCTCCACCCCGAGATATGCCGCCGACGTCCCTGCGCCGGCATCCTTTCCTAACAGGCGCGCCAGGTTTTCCCCGATGGTCCCGGGTAAGAGGTTTGGGTGTATGGCCACGTAAACCAGTGCGAGGGCCGCCATGATCAAAATAATCAACGCAATTGTCCACCCTCTCAAACGGCTTTTCACCGAGAGAAGACGTCTTTCCTCAGCGGCCATCTTCTGAACCTCAGCCTTCAGATCATCTATCATAACAGTCATCCTTTCACGTTCTGTTTTTCCTTATGTCTTTTTCCCCTGACATGAAATAGGGCAATCTTGGAACACGTCTGCATGCATTTGAGTGTATCAGTCCAATATTGATGCATTCGTAAAAAGTCAATCCCGCCACAGCGGGACTCGCGCAAAGGCGCAACGCTCGCAAAGTTAACTTGTTAATATTAATAGATCTTTTCTTGGCGTTCTTGGCGTCTTTGCGAGAAAACATACTTTCATCTATCATCCATCGCTGTCGGGCTCACGTTTATCAGCCCCACGTTATCTATCTTCTTCACCAGCTTCTCCTTAACACGATTGGCGATTGCGTGTCCCTCTCGCAATGTCATCTCCGGCGACACCCCTAATTTCATATCTACCGTGAGGTGCTGGCCTATGGCCCGGGTCTTCAGGGAAACGATGCCTCTCACATCAGGATCCGCGGTTGTCTCCTCACGGATGATGTTTTCGATCGATTTATCAAGAGAGTGATCCAAAATTCCATGCCACGCATCCCGCAGCATCAGAATGGCGCTTCGCGCAATCAGGATTGCAACCAAGATCGCGCCCACCCTGTCCATAAACAAAAACCCCAGCTCCGCGCCCACCACTCCAACGAACGCTGCAATCGAAGAATAGACATCCGCCCGATTCTCCCACGCATTCGCAATCATCGCAGGAGAGCCGAATCTGGTTCCACAGCAATAAGAGTGCCGAAACATCAACTCGTTTCCAATGATGGAAATAATCACGCCGAGAAGGGCGATAATATCCGGCTGACTGCTGATTCCAATGAGGAGATCTCTCAGGGAGTGGTAAAGGATGAGCACCACTACCCCGATCAACGAGAATCCGATGAAGAGAGACGATATATATTCCACCTGGCCGTGGCCATAGGGGTGTTCTTCGTCGGGCGGTTTCTTGCTGACGCGCAGGCAGATCATCACAATCGCCGCAGTAAGAACGTCCACTCCCGAATGTACGGCATCCGCCACCAGTGCCCTCGACTGGCCCACTATTCCGCAGAAGAGCTTTACGCCGAACAGGCCGAGGTTGCCCCACAAGGCAATCCTGCCCACGTTCTCCGCACACCAGTGACATTCAGGGTACACCTCCCTCTGTTTGTCAACGTTTGCCATCAACCGCACCGCTTATGGCTTCCCGATCGGCTTGAATGGCGGGCAAGGGCCACTCGGACTCCCGTGTCCCCTCAAAATATTTGAATTGGCTGAAGTTGAACAGATTTGCATAGATATTCCCCGGAAACACCGATAACGCGGTGGTGTAAAGGTTCACCTTGTCATTATAACTGATGCGCTGTTTCAGTATCTCCGCCTCCGCGTTCGTGACCTGTGTCATGAGCAGTTGAAAGGTGCCGCTGGTCGTGAGCGCCGGGTATTGCTCGGCAATGGCCAAGATCTTGTCGAGAATTTCTCCCACCGGCCGGTCTGCCACCTTTTTTAACTCCTCGGCGACCTGATTGGACGCGATCATGGAGCGTTCCCTTGCATCCACGGCCGATAGGAACACATAATCCTCATGGTCAACGAATCGGGTTACACTCTTGATCAATACCGGCACGAGATTGACCCGGTACTGGATAGCGCTGTCAACCTGGGACGCAGCCGTGATGACATCGTATTTCATGCTGGTGAGACGATTGAAGTAATAGATCACGTGTCCGATGAGGGCCAGGATCACCAGAATAATCAGTCCGATCAAAATTCTCTTTAGGAGCTGCAGCTTTCGGGTTTGTCCGGAGAGAAAATCCTTTAGCTCAGCCGCACTGGTCTGCGTTGAATTCGCCATATCCTAATGTCTCATCCCCGGCTACGCGGCCATCTCTTCGAGTTCCAATGCGCGTTTCAGAGCCTCCAAGGCCTCTTTATGTTTCCCCATGCTGTCATAGGTCAATGCCATATTCTTGTATACCTTGAGAAAGTCCGGTTGGATCTTCACCGCTTCGGAAAAATGGGAAATGGCCTTTTCATGTTTCTGGAGACGGTCGTAGGCTACACCCAACCGGAAATTCAATTCAGCAGAGGCCGGTTCAAATTCCATGGCCTTTTCAAATAGCTCAACTGCCTTTTTAAAGTCCCGCCTGCCAAGATAGAGGAGCCCCGTGCGGTAATAGGCCTTAACATGGTCCGGTTTGACCTCTATGACCTGTTTATACGCCTGGATTGCGGCTTCCAGGTCTTTGTTTTTTTCATAGGCGATACCCAACAGATAGAAACCATCAGGATCTTTCGGGTCGAGGGACGTGACCTTCTCCATCCAGCGGATACACTTCCATGTCTCCCCTCTGCGATCCGCGGTCTGATACCTTTTAAGATAAAGGCCTTTCAGGTCAGAAGGAGCGATCTTGAACATCCTTTTATACCCGTCCACTACGTCGCCCACCGCCTGGTTCAACTTCATGATGGGCCATTGGAGAGAAAAGCTCAGGGGAATCTTCTCCTCCGCCTCCCTCTCCTCTCGAATATCGTGAGGTTGATTCTTGCTGCTCTTGGTCATTTTTTTATCCTCTCCTAAGGCTTTTCCGGATTGGCTTTGACTTCAGATCGGGATCCCTTGCTGAAGTTGCTTATTCCGGCTAAGAGGGCGACAATTCCTCCAAAGAGCACCGCCATCGGAACCAACACCCACAAGAGATCCACAAATTGGTACCAGTTCAAAGCAATCCCCCACAGTCCCAAGATGATGCCCACAAGTCCGATGATAATGTGTTTCATTAATCTCCTCCTGTCTTGTTTTTGCCCTGTCAGAATACCGATGAGCACAGGGGCAATAGTCAAGTGCCTAAAGTTAAAAATGCCTAAAGTAAACTAAACTTAAAGAGCTTTGTGATCCAAATTCCTGATGCATTCATAAAAAGTCAATCCCGCCACAGCGGGACTCGCGCAAAGGCGCAAAACTCGCAAAGTTAACTTGTTAATATTAAAAGATCTTTTCTTGGCGTTCTTGGCGTCTTTGCGAGAAAACATACTTTTTAGGGGACCATCAAATACCTAAGACAGAACATCGCGGATCAGACCGGGTTGCAGTGCACGGAAACATGCATAATCCTCTCCGACCTTGAAGATATCCGCTCTCGAATCTGTTCAGAGATTTGATCCACCCTTCGGATAGTATTGTCTCCGCTCAGCCCTACCTGAACGTCAATCCAGAGGTTATGGCCGATATTACGCGTCCGGACCCACTGCACTTCCATAACGCCATGGACAGCGCTTACCAGGTCTGACAGATCGGTATCCATCTCGTTGCCATTGCTCCGGTCCATTATCCCATCTAAGGAGTTTCTGATGATTTGTATACTCAAATAGAGAACAAGGAGCGAAATACTCACACCCCCCATCCGTTCCGTCACGAACCATCCAAATATCCCGCCAAGAAGAAGGGCCTGTATGACCACCGTTGACGCAGCGATGTTTAGGGTATGTAGCTGACCTAATTTTCTAAGCATTTCCTTTCCATTACTGAGGTGGATCTGCTTCAGAAATCGGAGCACCAGCAGATTTACCCCTACGGAAATCAACGCAGCAGCCAGGCCTGTCCCTGTTGGCTCAAAACTTATGGGGGCAAAAAAGGTCTGCAAAGACAGGGCTAAAATCAGCGATGCCCCTATGGCGAATAAAAACCCGACCGTTAAGGTAACCAGATACTGGGCCTTTCCCTTGCCATAGGGATATTTCCTGCTGATGGTCTCCTGACGGCTCATCTGTATACTGAAAAGAAACGTTGTGATCACCACCGCGTTGGCAGCGGAGTTGAGCCCGTCAATGATCAATAACCGGCTATACCCGAAGGCCCCTACCGAGATCTTAAAAAGGGCGAGTCCCAGATTGGCCCAGAACAGAATCCAGCATATCCGCACAAAATCGGCCTCACGCGGTTGTCCGCCTCCCCTTTCGAAAGCAGCGAGGTCGTCTAGGGTTTGTTCTCCGGGCCTGTAATCCGTCATTTATGGTTCCCTTGACTGGTTCTGATGGGCGGTACTTCCTCAAATTTCGCCGACAATGGATCTCTCTAAGGACTTAGAGTTTTTTTTCGATTTCCGTGCCCGTTTTAACCACGTAAGAAGGAGACACGTCAAATACCCCGCTAAAAAAGAACACATAATAACCAGAAACGCCCATGTGTCACCTTCGACGACAAACAAATCCACGTGAGTGGTCCTTAGATTCACGACTACAAACATCAAGGTTACAATCAACCCTGACACGATGCCGACAATCCGAAATAACTTATTCATTTCACATATCCTTCTTCGTGCGTGTCCACAGGTTCGGGCTTCAGAGGTCCAGGGTTGCCGCTATTTTATCGTCTTGGCCAACAATCCTTTGGCCCTGTTTATCGGCATGGCAAAGCTCACACCGCTGTAGACCCCGGTTGGGGCATAGATAGCCATGTTTACCCCCACCACCTCACCGTTGACGTTTATCAACGGTCCGCCACTCGATCCCCGGTTGATCGGGACATCCGTCTGCATCATGCCGCGGTATGTTATGCCATTAATCACGATATCGCGGCTGTTGTCACTGATGATCCCATGGGTCACGCTTTGCTCAAGCCCAAACGGGCTCCCGATGGCTAATACCACATCGGCAATTTCCATTTGGGAGGAATCCCCTAAGGCCGCGGCAGGCAATTCATACCCTGTGTTGATCCGAAGCACGGCCAGGTTAAGGGCTTCGTCCTTTGCAATGACGCGAGCAGAATAGCGTTTGACCTCATAGCTGAACGGCGTTACGGTAATATTGGAGGCTTGAGAAACAATGTGGTAACACGTCAAGATGTAACCGGCTGGATGAATGATGATTCCCGATCCGATGCCGCCCAGATTTGCTAAATCGAAGGCCGGGTCATCAAACTGCAGGATGCCCGGACTTGTTGGCGAAGGCCTGATGGTCTGGCAGGAGATATTCACGGTCGCCGGCCTGACCTTTGACACCGCTGCAGCAAACGTCTCATCGGACGAAACAAACTGGATGTCGGGACTGGCTACCACGCCTGCAACGTTTTTGGTCGATCGGTTCGTCCCGGTTGTCGTGTCCGACCGGGAAAAGTAGTGGGTAGAAGTTCCAAATGTTTCCAGGAGATATGCGGGTACGTTAAGCATCTTATCCCATCCGATTCCCATGAGACCGAACAGCACAATGACCACGTTCAGCACAAGGAGAATTGATAAAAACCCTGTCAGATAGCTTCCCAGGAATTCTTTAAGACGGTCCAAATCTTCCTCCGTTCCTAATCATCCTAACCCGGATAAACCGGCCTCCGGCTCGTAAAGCCTACGGCTCGGAGAGAAAA
>CAZACO010000092.1:8286-9843 GCA_964483185.1 uncultured Desulfobacteraceae bacterium | reverse complement strand
TGAAGATTGCCGCGCGGCGATGGTCAACTGAAAGAGAGGCAATCCTTCATTGACCGCTTCATGCATCAACTCCTATAGCATGGCCCCTGTTTTCGTGCAACAAAAAGCGAGTTAACCGTTCACGGGTTCAAAGGTTTCCCGCGTACCGCATCCCTAATCCGGATAGAGCGGAACCAAAGAGAGATTTTACCACGAAGCACACGAAGGGCACGAAAAGTCGGTTTCTCAATAGTTTTATTATGTCTTCGTGTTCTTCGTGCTCTTCGTGGTGAACAAGTTATTGCGCGTTTTGGACATAAATTTCTCAAAAGATCTACGAAAAAATGCAAGAACTTACAAATTAAGACGCTAACGTTGAATCTCGCCTTCAGCGGGAAACCCTGAACCGCTGAACGCTTCCAGAGCGCTATGGACCGGCGGTTTACCCAGGAGGCCGATGGCCTACTGAAACATAAAACGTCGCATGCTGATGTTCATGAGTATCCCCATGGCCGCCATGGTTGTAATCAAAGATGACCCACCATAACTGAAAAGGAGAAGGGGGATCCCAACCACCGGGAGGAGCCCTGTAACCATTCCGACGTTTATGGCAACCTGCCAGAAAACGATGGCGACGATACCGACAGCGATCATGGAACCGAACCTGTCCTTTGAGTTCTTTGCGATATTCAGACCCCACAGGATCATGAAGAGGTAAACGAGAAGGAGCACAATAGATCCTATCAGACCCCACTCCTCGGCCAAGACTGAAAAGGCAAAATCGGTGTGTTGTTCAGGTAAAAAATGGAGCCGGGTCTGCGTCCCTTTTAAAAAGCCTTTTCCCCAAAATTGCCCTGAACCTATAGCGATTTTGGATTGATTGATGTGATATCCAGAGCCTAAGGGGTCCATGTCAGGCCTGAGAAACGAAAGGACCCGCTTTTGCTGATATTCCTTGAGCCCGAACCAAATCGCAGGGGCTGCCAAGAAGGTAGCGCCAGCTAAAATAACCAACGATTTCCAATTCACTTTGGCAATAAGAACCACGGAAATAGAGACCAGGCCCAGAAAGAGGGTCGTACCGAGGTCAGGCTCTTTAAGAATAAGAAAACAGGGTATGGCCGTGAGTATGAATGGTTGCCAGAGATCTCTCAATCGGTATTCCTTGTAGTCGCCTCTCTCGCTGAAAAATTTGGCCAAGACCAGCACCATAGCTATTTTTGCCAACTCCGAGGGTTGAAAAGAGATCGGGCCCAGGCTGAGCCATCGCTGGGACCCCGACATCACCTTCCCCACAACCAGGACCAAAATGAGAAGGGCGATGGTCAAAAAATAAGCTGGATAGGCCAACCGTTCCAAAACATAATAATTAAAGGTGGTCATCAGGAGGAAAACAGTAAATCCGATCAAAAACCAATAAATCTGCTTTAAAAAGATTTCGGAGCCACCCAGGTCCCGAATCGGATAGGTGGCGCTATAGAGATTGAGGATGCTGATCCCCGCCTGAAACAGCAACAGGAGGAGCAAGACCCAGTCAAAATTCTGGATTAATCTTCGATCAAGCATGTTTTTTCAAAT
>CAZACO010000092.1:0-8186 GCA_964483185.1 uncultured Desulfobacteraceae bacterium | reverse complement strand
ACCTGAAGATAGGCCTTAATGAGCTCCCTGGCAATCGGAGCAGCCGCGCTTCCCCCATGCCCGCCATGCTCAATAAGCACGGCCACTGCAATCTCGGGCGTATCTGCCGGAGCGATAGCAACAAACCAGGCGTGATCCCTGAATTTCCACGGGATGTCGCTCTCACGTTTTGAGCCGTCTTCCTTTTTGAGGGCCACCACCTGGGCCGTGCCGGTCTTCCCGGCAACGGTAACTTCCTTCAGCCTGCCCTTCGAACCGGTCCCGCCAGGCTGGTTAATGACACCGATAAGCGCCTTTTTGACCAGATCCAGATACTCAGGCTTGATTCCAGCCTCTCCGGCGGATATCGAGGCAAATTGAAAGAGATTCTCACCCCCGGTTTTCCTCACCCACTTCGTCACCTGAGGCCGGTATATGTGGCCTCCGTTAAAAACGGCTGAAATAAGGTTTGCAACTTGTACGGGAGTTGTCAGTACAAAGCTCTGCCCGATAGACGTACTGACGGTCTCGCCTCCCTGCCAGGGGACCCCCCATCTTTTCAATTTCCATTCGCTCGTAGGAATCAGACCGCTTTTCTCGTTTCCCAGGTCCAGACCGGTCTTCTTTCCCAGGCCTAAGCGCCTCGCGTATTGGGCGATCTTATCGACACCCAACCGCCTCCCCACAGTATAGAAATACACATCACACGACTCCACTAAGGCCCTGTGAAGATTCACTTTTCCGTGCCCATACTTTTTCCAGCATCGGTATGTCTGATTTCCCAAGGTAAACGTGCCGTTACAGAAGACCTCTTCTTCGGGCGTAATGACTCCCTCCTCAAGCCCTGCCAAGGCCACAACGATCTTGAAAATCGATCCAGGGGAGTATTGACCGGACAGGGCCCTGTTTTGCAGCGGAAAATCCTTTGATGAGACAATATCCTGCCAGGTTTTCTCGTCAAACCCTTTGATAAACAGATTGGGGTCGTAGGAGGGACTGCTTGCCAATGCCAAGACCTCTCCATTTGATGGATCTATCGCCACAATGGCGCCGTGCTTTCCGAGGAGAGATTTTTCAGCTAATGCCTGTAAATGCCTATCAATGGTCAATCCTATATTTGCGCCCGAGACAGGGCCCCTGCGAGACACCACCTCGATTCTTCGGCCTGCAGCGTCTACCTCTACCTGTTCGCCCCCGCGGACACCGTTCAATAGGCCCTGCCACTTTCGCTCCACACCCCTCTTTCCTATCAAATCTCCTGATTTGTTATCCCGAAACCGACCGCTCATCAACTGCCCCTCGCTGATTTCGCCCACGTAACCGAGAACATGGGATGCAAGGCCTTCGTATAAATAATGACGTTCCGGTCTGACCTTGATCATAACACCCGGAAGATCAAAGCGATGGCTCTCAATCCTGGCGAGTTCGTTTCGGGACATGTCCCTTTTGAGACATACGGGCTTGAAAGGATATCCTCGGGCCGCTTTATCTAATATACGCTCTGCCAATTTCTGATCGAGGTCTCCAAGCTTACTCAGTCTTTTCAAGAGGTGGGACCGGTTTTGGACTTCCTCCGGGATGACATAAAGATCGTACGATGGGCGATTGTCCACGAGCACTTCACCGTTTCTGTCTAAAATCACTCCCCTGAAAGGCGGAATGTCCTGAAGACGGATACGATTGTGCTCGGACTTGGCACGGTAGGCCGGTCCGTTTAGAATTTGCAGAGACCACAACCTCAAGATTAAAGCACCGAATACCACCAGGACAAACAGCATCGCGACTTTAAGTTGTCTGCCGAGAACCTCTGAAGAAACAGGGTCGAAATGTGATGTTTTCAACACGTTAACGCCATTTCGTAAAAAAAAGGGTGAATGCCCGTATCTGATGATCTAAGATCAGAAGACAAATATCGACAATAACTGATCCTCACAATTTCATTCTCCATCCTGCAGCTCTTCAAGATAAGGGACGTCGTCCTCTCTTTTGGGAATGCCTCTCAACCGGTTGAAGAGGCTGAAAAGAAGAGGAGCAATCAGGCCACTGCCGATTATCGAAACTGCTGCAGCACTAAAAAATGACGATGTAAGAACGACACTGCCGGAAAGAAGTGCAAGGACTGCCCGCAATATAACATTTTTAAAGAAAATTGCTAAGGAGACGATGATGATTTGCCCCTTGGCGGTCTGGAGATTAAAGAACAGCGAGCCTGAGTATATCCCTAAAAAAACGATCAGATAAAGGAAGAAAAAAAGGCCATGGAATCCGCTTGAGAAGATATCAATGAAGAGTCCCTGGCCCAACGCGAAGGCGCCTGCCTGGATTCGGCCGAAGGATAAGAAGAGATAAGCGGTTAGTACGGTTAAGAGATCCAGGTCAAAAAATCCCACGCTCCAGGGATCGGTATGGATCCCTTTCAAAAGCGTGAACAGAACCCCCAACAACCATGCAGCAAGACAGAACCTTAGCTTACTGTTTTCTTGTGACGTGACGATCTTTTTCCCTTTCAGCTGGAATAACGCGTCGAATGGCTGCCGAAATACAGACAAACGACCTGCTACCGCAGCACGATTTTGGCTTCAAGAACTTGATCCCTCCTTTTAGCGAGATACAGGTTCCCTACGTCTCTTTATCCTTGCGATCTGCCGTTTGGATAACAAGAACTTCTTCCAACTTGGAGAAATCAACAGATGGCATAACGTCGATCTCTTTAAAAAGCTTTCCCGAGCCCACTTTCACCCCCGAGATCTTTCCCACCGGGAGTCCTTTGGGGAAAATGCCGCCCAGTCCGGAGGTAATGACCACGTCTCCGACAACCGCATCGCTGGACTTGCCCATGTAATCCATCTTACAAACTTCGGTCGACATCCCCTTTACCATCCCTCTGTCACGAGACCGCTGCGTCAGGCAGTCAACTGCACTGTTCTGATCAATAATTAACAGGACCTTGGCATAGTTATTTGAAACGGAAACGATCCTCCCCACCACACCCGATGCATTGACGACCGGCATATCCCGCTTGAGCCCTGCCATTTTCCCCTTATCGATAATGACCGATTTGAACCATCCGGTCGGGTCCAGGCCGATAACCTGGGCCGCAACCACCGGCCGGCGAATCATCTCCTTGAATTGGAGAAGTTTCCGGAGCCTTTCATGGGTAGCCAACAATCCCTCGTATCGGCTGTTTTCTCTCCTGAAGGAATTGATTTCTCGCTTCAACCGTCTGTTTTCGCGACGGACATCGATAAGGTAGAAATAATTTGTCCAGAAATCCTTTGTAACGTTTATGGTTTGCCTGATGAGTTTTTGGAAGGGAGCGGTAATTTCTACAATGAGTTGCTCTACAGGATTCCAGGGTTGTTTCAGACCAGAACTTGAAGACAGCAAAAACAACACGAAACAGATAAAGAAGACCGATATCCCTATGTTACGAAAGCGTTTTTCACCTTGCAATGATAGAACCTTGAACCGTTTTGTTCGACGATGTTCATAGAAGAAAAAGTCAGGCCTCTGGCGGTGCTACCTGATGGTAACCTCCTTGAGCATCGCAATGTTATCAAGCGCCATCCCGGAACCGAGAACAATCGTGGAAAGGGGATCTTCGGTAATAGTTATAGGAAGCTTCGTCTCTTCTCTCAGAAGCACATCCAGATTTTTCAACAATGACCCGCCCCCGGCCAGGACAATCCCGGTATCCACAATATCCGCTGCAAGTTCCGGAGGGGTCTGCTCTAGGGCGATCCGGACGGTTTCTACGATGGTTTCGATCTGCTCCGAGATGGATTGCCTCACTTCGTCCGAGTCTATTGTCAGGATCTTTGGAATCCCGGTCACCAGGTCTCGGCCTTTAACATCGATGGTCTCGACCTGATCGCTCGGATAGGCGCTTCCGATGCCCGTCTTGATAATCTCTGCCGTGGTAATTCCGATCAACAGGTTGTATTTCCGCTTGATATACTGGAGTATCGCCTCATCCATCTTATCTCCGCCAACCCTGACGGATTTGCTGTAAACAATGCCTGCAAGAGATATGACTGCGACCTCGGTCGTTCCTCCGCCAATATCAACGACCATATTGCTCGTGGGCTCGGTAATCGGCAATCCTGCGCCGATGGCCGCGGCCATCGGTTCTTCAATCAGAAAAACCTCTCTGGCCCCGGCAGACTCCGCAGACTCTCGAACCGCCCTTTTCTCAACCTGTGTAATGCCGCTTGGAACGCAGATGATAATTCGAGGTCTTACAAACGTCCTTCGGTTATGTGCTTTTCTTATGAAATGACGAAGCATCGCCTCTGTAATCTCAAAATCCGCAATGACACCATCCTTCATCGGCCGTATGGCCACGATATTGCCCGGGGTCCGGCCTAACATCATTTTGGCGTCTCTGCCCACTGCCAATACCTTGCTGCCACCCCGACCGTCTTTTCTGACTGCCACCACAGACGGTTCGCGCAGGACAATCCCTTTGCCTTTCATGTACACGAGGGTGTTGGCTGTGCCGAGATCTATCGCTAAATCATTCGAGAACAAACCCAAAATAGGATCCAGAAGCATCTCGTTCTCCTTTCTGCTAGATTTGGATTCACAAATCTGCAACTAGATAACCGAACTGCCAGAAATTATCAATTACAAAATAGTAAAAATGCAGAGCCCTGACAGTTTTGCATATAACACTTTGAAATAATGTTGATATCGTTGAGTTCCATATTTTAGCTTGACAAGCTGCCTTGTCCGTAGTTATAATATCCACTTAATTAAATTTACACAAAGGGATTACACTATGAAGAGGACGTATCAACCCAGCAACATCAAGAGGGCCAGAACCCATGGATTCAGAGCGAGGATGCGTACGAAAGCCGGAATAAGCGTCTTAAAGAGAAGGAGGGCTAAGGGGCGGAAACGATTAGCCGTATGAAAGCCCTCAAGCCTGGCCGATTTCCCTCTGGTTTTATGATCCCTTTTTCTTTTCCAAAAAAAAAAGATTATTGAATCGAACGGATTTTGTCAATCTAAATCGGTCGGGCAAACGCCATCACACGAGACACTTTGTTGTCATTACCAAACAGAACGGGCTGGGCATAACGAGGTTGGGGGTCACGGTTAGTAAAAAGGCGGGCAACGCGGTCAAAAGAAACAGGGTCAAACGGGTTATCCGGGAATTCTTTAGACTCAACAACTCAATAATCCCCCAAGGATACGATATCGTCGTCGCAGCGAAGAAGGATGCCAGCTATTTGGATCTCTGGAAAACCGAAGAAGAACTTGGAGAGGTCTTTTTCAAAAAAGAGCTTAGTGTATGGTCTTAGATATATACCTATCGTATTGATATCTATATATCAGCGTTTCATTTCGCCTTTTTGGGCTCCTTCCTGTCGTTTTTACCCTACATGTTCAACGTATGCCCGCCATGCCTTCAGCAAGTACGGGATCTTAAGAGGAGGGTGGTTAACCCTTGTCAGGATCTCAAAATGTAACCCTTTCCATCCTGGCGGATACGATCCGCTCCAATAATGCCGGGTGATCTGTTAGACCCCGCCACGCATCCGCGACTCAGGGTTCAGGATAGGGGATCATAAATCAAAATTTTCAACAAATTAATCAGGGCCGGGCGCATAAGATGGACAAGAGAACAATAGTAGCGTTTGTTTTATCATTTATCGTACTCGTTGGCTGGTCGCTCTTTTTCGGGCCAAAACAGGAACAGGCGCCAGTAAATAGAGACGTCCCGTCTGGTGACGTGCCCAAAAAGGTCTTGGAGGTCCAAAAGGCTCCCCCTTCGAGCCATCCGGCGCAACCCACTGCGCCAAAGGAAATGCCGAGGGAGGTAATCCCCGGGACAGATGAAAAAGAGATCGAAATCGACACGCCCTTTTACAAAGCTGTTTTCAGCACTGCAGGGCCCACGCTAAGGAGCTTTAAACTAAAAAAATATCGTCAAACCACGGCCCCCGATTCTCCGTTGATCGACCTCGTGACGATTAAGAAAGAGATGGGCGATTTCCTCCTCATGACCTTTGACAACCATTCGGCCGGAGAAAGGCCCTCTCCGGTTTTTCAGGTTGATCAAGACGCCGTCCACCTTGGACCTGAATCGTCTCCGCGGGATCTTGTTTTCCGGGCGGCGACCCAGGATGGGCTTTCAATCGTTCAAGCATTCCGTTTTTATCCGGACCGATACCGGATCGACCTGAATGTGGATGTGACCAACCGATCCGAATCACCCATAGAAGGTGCCTTCAGAGGAAACCTGAAGACCATGCATTCTCAGGATAAGGGGAGTTATTACGCCTATGTGGGTTTTGCACTTCTTCTGAACAACAAACTGGAAGAGGTCGAGGTCAAAGACCCCTCTGATGAAAAAACCGTCAGGGGCCCGGTAGGCTGGGTCGCCTACGAAGACAATTACTTCATGTCGGCCATTGTCCCGGATGTCCCCTCTGAAGGGATCTTTACCGGACGTCACCTATCATCCGGAATCCTGGAAGGCACATATCTCCTGCCTCCTGTTTCCATCAACCCGTCTGATCTGAAGTCGTGTCGATATGAACTCTATCTGGGGCCCCGCGACTTGGGGATACTGAAAAAGTTCGGCAAGAACCTCGATCAGGCCATCAATTTCGGATGGACAGACATTATCGCGAAACCCCTGCTGTATGTTCTGAACTTTTTTGATGAATATATCCATAACTACGGTGTGTCTATCATTCTCCTGACGATCTTGGTCAAGATACTATTCTGGCCCTTGACCCACAAGAGCTATAAATCGATGAAGGAGATGCAGAAGCTCCAGCCCAGGATGGCCAAGCTCAGGGAGAAGTACAAAAACGATAAACAGAAATTAAATCAGGAGATGATGGCCTTATACAAGACCTATAAGGTGAACCCGATGGGTGGATGTCTCCCGATGATCATTCAAATCCCGGTGTTTTTTGCACTCTTCAGGGTCTTGGGAAACTGCATTGAGCTTCGGCATGCGCCGTTTATGCTGTGGATAAACGACCTATCGGCGCCCGACCGATTATTCAGTTTTCCCTTTCAGATTCCGTTCATGAGTCCGCCTTACGGGATACCCGTTTTAACACTCCTGATGGGCGCCTCCATGTTCATTCAGCAGAAAATGACGCCGACGCCGGGCGATCCTGCTCAGGCCAAAATTATGATGTTTTTGCCAATTATTTTTACCTTTATGTTTATTAACTTTCCTTCCGGTCTTGTTCTTTACTGGCTCGTCAATAATATCCTTTCCATCGGCCAGCAATACCGAATTCACAAAAAACCGGCATAATATCTGGAGGAAAATCATGGAAACTTATGAATTTGAAGGAAAAACAGATGAGGATGCCATTTCGAATGCGTGCTCCCGACTCAATCTTACCAGAGAGAAAATGGATATCCAAATCATTGAACCGGGCTCGGCAGGGATTTTCGGCCTGGTTGGCGGCAGAAAGGCCAAAATCAGGGTTACGGTGACCAAAGAAAAACCCGAACCAACTGAGGAAGTAAGCGAGGTTGCGGTTGCAGTAGATGTGTTTCGGCCCCTGGAGGAAAGTGAACCCACGGTCACGGAAAAGGACGTCACGGCCGAGGAAGAAAATGGATTGGTGGTTGCAAAGGAGGCCCTGGAAAACATCTTGGCCCTGATTCCGATGGAAGGGACGATGGTCACAGCCGTACAGAGGGATGGAACCATCAATCTAAACATTGAGGGAGATAAATCGGGCCTTTTGATAGGAAGAAAAGGGAGGACGTTGGATGCCCTTCAATTTATCGTCAACAAGATTGTCAACAAATCCCTCGAAAAGAGGGCCCGTGTACTTGTTGATTCGGAAAATTATCGTGAGAGGCGAAAAGACTTTCTGATTCAAATGGCCCTGAGGATGGGCGACAAGGCAAAGAGGATCCGGAAACCGGTTGCCACCAACCTTCTCAATCCCCACGACCGGCGGATTGTCCATCTTGCCCTCAGGGATGATGGTGAATTGGGCACCAAGGGGAGGGGAGAAGGCATCTTGAAAAAGGTGATCATTATCCCCAAGAAATACGGGAATTCAAGGCAGCCCAAAAGAGAGTATTAGAGATCTGAATCTTGGCGCCCGTGTAAGCCAGCCCTTTGCGTTGCACGGGCGTCATGTTGTTTCAGAAGAGCACCGCGCCTGGCCGGGAAATTGGAAATTCGAAATTGGGGAAAGGCCTTTCCACTCGTCAAT
>CAZACO010000091.1:9205-9904 GCA_964483185.1 uncultured Desulfobacteraceae bacterium | reverse complement strand
TTCACAGGTATCTCCTTTATCCCTTCAGGGAAACGCCGATTGTTGTAATGGTTGTTTCTTGTGCTGTCGCAATCGCAGTAGGTGAAATCATCACCCTCATCTTTGGCACGGAGTTTAAATATGTACCTCCTTTGTGGGAAGGTTCTCTTGACATTTTAGGTGCAACTATCTCTTACCAGAGGCTCCTTGCTGGCGGTGTCGCATTGATTGTATTCACTCTTCTTTGGGTATATCTGAAAAAGACGAAGCAAGGTTTGGCAATACAGGCGCTGATCCAGGGTGCAGAACTCGCAGGACTCGTTGGGATAAATCCTAAAAGGATACAGCTAACGGTGGCGTGCATCGGCGGCTGGCTGGCGGCATTGAGCAGTATTTTGGTCGTTCCGGTCTTTTGCCTTACGCCATTTATATGGTTCGACGCTATTCTTCTCTCATTTGCCGGTGTGGTGGTAGGGGGTTTGGGAAGTATCTGGGGGGCTCTTTTGGCCATGGGTATTATTGGTTTTTCGGAAACACTCGTGAGTTTTTTCATCCCAGACGGTGGCTTTTTTAGGCAGGCTGTATATGTATTCATTATGGTCATTGTACTTTTGGTGAGACCTTATGGGCTTTTTGGAAAAAGAGGGGAGGCGTAATTTAATGTCTTCGGGATTTAGATCTATTTATCTTAATTCTTGGTACCAACTTGGGAGTGCCTTG
>CAZACO010000091.1:0-9195 GCA_964483185.1 uncultured Desulfobacteraceae bacterium | reverse complement strand
TTCCATTTATTGTCCCAAATTTATGGATGTTGCGTATTTTTATTATCGCAAATATTTTTGCGATGTTTGCAATAAGCTGGAATATTCTCGTCGGATATACCGGGCAAATTAGCTTTGGACACGCATTCTTTTTTGGTGGAGGCGCATATGCCTCGATTCTACTCAATAAATATTTTGCTGTCCCAACACCTATTGCGATGATCGCGAGCGGCTTGATGTGCGGTACAGCAGGTATTCTTTTGGGCTATCCCTGTCTGCGGGTTCGAGGCATTTATCTGGCCTTGATGACCTGGGCTTTCCCTCTCATTCTGGGTGGGGTCGCCATGTATTTCAACGAAATATTTGGGGGGGAGATGGGCATTTCAGGATATCAGGGCCTTTCATCCTCGTACAATGTCAATTATTACAGTTCCTTAATACTCCTCGTTGCCTCCGTGGTACTGTGTTTTACAATTGTGAACTCTCGATATGGCCTGATTATCCAGAGCATTCGAGATAATGATATCCTTGCCGAATCGGTTGGGATCAACATCGGCAAATTTAAGGTGCTTTTTTTTGCTCTGAGCGGAGTGATGGCTGGAATTTCAGGGGCGTTTTATGCCCATTTTTTTAAGTCTATGACCCCCGAGCTTTTGGCTGTTGATATGTCCATTTTGGTCATAATAATGGTTATCATAGGTGGCCTGGGGAGTATTATGGGTCCCATAATTGGGGCTTATATCGTCACATTCTTGAACAATTACCTGCTTTATGTTCCTGAATTGCGTATGATTATTTATGCCGTTGTCTTAATCCTCATTCTTTTCTTTAGACCCAAAGGCCTATTACCTTGGTCCCCCAAGTTCACCCCTAGGAGTAAGATATGAGCACGGCATTACTTAAAGTTGAAAGATTGACGAAACGCTTTGGTGGATTGGTCGCCGTTAACGATGTAAGTTTTGAGATTTCATGTGAGGAGATCGTCGGTTTGATAGGTCCAAATGGTGCTGGTAAGACAACTCTGTTTAATTTGATTTGTGGCTCTATATCCAAGTCAAGCGGCAGGGTTGTGTTTGAAAACAAAGACATCAGTAAGATGAAGCCATATCAAATCGCACCACTGGGTCTCTGCAAGACGTTCCAAATGACCAGCTCTTTCCCTGAGATGACTGTTTGGGAGAATGTCAAGGTTGCCACACTGCATAAACTCACAGGTCGTGACTGTGATGACAAGGCAAGAGAGTGTATGGCACTGGTAGGCTTGTCCGGATCTGAAGACCTGCTTCCCGGTGAGCTCTCGCATGGATATCTGAAACGTCTTGATGTTGCCCGTGCTTTGGCGACTTCCCCCAAATTGGTTTTGCTTGATGAACCGTTTTCAGGTTTGACGATTTCTGAGATTCGGGCCCTTTCTGAAATGCTCGTTAAACTTAAGAAAATTGGCATCACATTAGTGATTATTGAGCATATATTGCGAGAACTGATGCCATTGGCAGACAGAATTATTGTTCTCAACTTTGGCAGCAAATTGGCTGAAGGAACGCCTCGAGAAATTGTTGGCGATCAAAACGTAGTGAATGCTTATTTGGGAAAAGAGTGGGATCATGCTATTTGAAGTACAGGAGCTTACTGTTTATTATGGGAAAGCGCGTGTTTTACGCGATGTCAGTTTAAATGTAGACAAGCGTGAAATCGTTGCCCTAATTGGGCCTAACGGCGCTGGAAAGACGACGTTGCTCCGAACTGTTTCTGGTTTGGTTTCAGCCTTTTCAGGTCGAATCCTGCTTAATGATGAAAATGTGTTAGGATCACCGTCGTTCGAAATGGCTAAGAAGGGAATCGCCCATTGTTCGGAAGGAGGGAAGGTTTTTCCAGGTTTGACGGTCTTGGAGAATCTTAAGATTGGTGCCTATCTACGCACGGATGATATTGATGATGATTTTGAATACGTATTTTCCCTTTTTCCAGTATTAAAAATGCGGCAAACACAACGTGCCAGAGATTTGAGTGGGGGTGAACGTATCATGCTTAGTATCAGCACGGGGCTTATGGTTAATCCGACGGTATTATTAATTGACGAGCCTACGTTAGGACTAGCCCCCAAGGTCTGCATGGAATTGGCAAAGAATCTTAAGGAAATCGCCGAAAGAAAGACGTGTGTCTTATTGGTGGAGCAGAATGCCCAATTGGCGTTTGGCATAAGCAATCGATGTTATGTAATGGAGCAGGGAAAAATAGTCATCGACGGGAGCACTAAAGATGTTGAGAAAAACCCTCACGTCCGAGAATCTTACTTGGGCCTGTAGGGTGAAACGTCGCGGTTAACAATACACAACAAAGAATTTGGCACACAATAAGGAGGTTTTTGTGAGAGAGAAGACGTGGGATGATTTTCAAGAGGGAGATAAAACCCTCAGTGTTCGGTTGACGATTACCGAGACACATCTTGTCCAGTGGGGGCACTTGACCCTCGATTTCTATCCGCTTCACATGGATGAGACGTTTGCCCTGAAAACGGAATTCGGGAAACGTATTGCGCATGGCCCGCTGATATTTTCACTTGGAGTCGGAATGATGACCAGCACTGGGTTTTATGGAAACTCGGTTATGGCTTGGGTGGGCGTTGAAAATATGCGAATTCCCAAACCTGTTTTTATCGGGGATACCATCCAGACAAAGGGGACTGTGTTGAAGAAGAGGGAGAGCCGTAAGGCTGACAGAGGGCTTATCACTATGGCGTATGAAATCTTTAATCAAAATGAAGAGACTGTGATGGCTTACGAACCGATTTTTTTGGCTCGACGGAAAGCATAGGAGAATGCGTATGGATTTCAGCCTGACTGAAGAACAGAAGATGCTGCGGGAAACCATGACCCGTTTTATCGAAAAGGAATGTCCTAAAGAGGCGATCCGTGAATTGGATGAGGCGGATGTATTTCCCTCTGAGATTTTTTCCAAACTATCAGAGCTGGGGGTATTCGGGCTTACCATACCAGTGGAATATGGTGGTACAGGGAGGGACCTTTTTTCGGCCATCACCGTATTGGAAATGCTTTCCAGCCGGTTCCCGGCCCTGGGCTGGGCTTTTGTACAAGCCGTTTTTTATGGTGGCGAAACCGTTTCAAAGCTTGGCAGTCAGGATCAGAAAGAACGCTACTTGCCAGAGATAGCAACGGGTAAGAGGCTTTTTTCCTACGCTCTTACGGAAGCTAATGCGGGATCAGATGCGGCTTCAGCCACAACTTTTGCTGCACCTAACGGAGACGGCTTTGTGATTAATGGGACGAAGACCTTTATCACCGGTGCGGACGTTGCCGGTACCCTGAATATATTGATGCGGACAGACAAGAATGTGGATAAGCACAAGGGCCTCAGTATGTTCCTTATCGACTCTCCCGTGGAAGGGCTGACGATCCGCCGCATCAAGAAGTTGGGCTACAAGTGTTCATCCTTTTGTGAAGTGATATTAGAGGATGTCAGGATTGCGAAAGAAAATATCCTTGGCGGCCCTGAAATGCTGAATCAAGGATGGCCCCAACTTCTCTCTACCCTTGATGTAGAACATTTAGAGGTGGCAGCCTGCGCGTTGGGAGTTGCCGAGGGGGCTTATCGGGAGGCCCTGCAATATGCCCGGGAACGAAATCAGTTTGGCAAACCGATCGGAAAATTCCAGGGGGTCAGCCATCAACTGGCAGATTTGGACACCGAGATTGCTGCGTCGCGAATGCTGCTTTACCATGCCTGCTGGCTGTTGGAAGAGGGCCGGCCAGCCCCCCTTGAGAGCACGCAAGCGAAGCTTTTTGCAGCGGAGACGGCCAGGAAAGCCGGCATCGCTGCCATGCAGATACTGGGAGGATACGGCTACAGTATGGAATTTGATGCCCAACGGTTCCTTCGCGATTCGCTGGCATTAGTCATAGGGGGCGGGACGCCTGAAATATTACGAAACGTTATTGCCCGCAAAATAGGGCTATAAAGGAAAGGAGAAACGAAATGTCTAACTGGGAAGAAAGGGCTGGCGATCTGGACCGTTTTTTGAAACTGCAGACAACGCCGGTCGGGATTCGGATAATTGAGAGTGAAGATGAGATTCCAGCCAAGGCCAAGAGGCCTGGGGATTTCAAGCTGAATATGGCATTGTGCCAATTGATGAATATGTCACGTCGTCTGGGCTGGACCACGGTGGCTCTACCAGACGAAATTGAGGCTTGTTTTTTTCCGTTGTTGGCCCTTGGTTGGAGGCAAGTTAAATCTAAAGAGGACATGGTGAAATGGTTTTCAGATGCGAAATATTGTGCTGATAACCACGTAGCTGAGGTAAGGACCGAGGACTTTCTGAAGAACCGGCCAAAGTTAGGTGCCGGCATAGTCTATTCTCCTCTAACCAGACTAAGCATTGAGCCTGAAGCCGTAATGATCTACGGAAGTCCGGCCCAGGTTATGCGTCTTATCAGGGGATATGTGAATATCACAGGGATTCCTATTCCATCCAGTTTTTTGGGAGGGCTCTCTTGTGCGGAAGCCCTTATTGCGTGTCGGCAAAACCATTGTGCGCAAGTCGTGGTGCCGGGGATTGGAGAGAGGGTTTTTGCCATGACCAATGAGCATGAAATGTCGTTTTACGTGCCTGCTGACCAGGTAGATGACTTGATAAAAGGGATAAGGAATGAGCATGAAAGTGGAATCGCCCGGTATCCGATTCCATTTTATCAGTTTTTTACCCCGCAATTTCCCAAGAGATATTCAGAGTTTCTGAAGGATTCATTGGAGTGAGAGGGAAAAACGGTTTCAAATGCAGTGTTCAGGCTTGTATTGGGAAGTTCATGCCCTGAATGCATCAGAAACGGTCTTATGCCAGCACATACTTGCAGACCGTGGATGGTGCTGCATGCACCTAACATGACATCAAATAGAAAAATCTGCTGAAAAATCTGCATGCGCTGGAAAGGTTTTGGTGCAGGATAGGACGTGGATTGAGATGGATTGATTCGGTTTCAAACCATTAAAGGTATTACGAGCTGATGGCACATTTAGAGTCTTCGGAGGAGGTATAGATCATGTTGGAGATGTCGAGAATGTCGTTTGACTGGCTTGAACGCCGAAATGAACTTTCCCCAGAGAAAGAAGCGATTGTGGATGTCTTCTCAGGGCGACGTTATACATATCGGCAGTTCAATGAGCGCGCTAACAAATTGGCGAATGCTTGGCACCAACAGTGGAATATTCAAAAAGGTGATAGAGTCGGGATCCTGGCCAAAAACTGTCCGGAATACTTAGAGGCTTTATTTGCTGCAGCAAAGGTTGGGGCCATCTTGGTTCCTATCAATATCCGTCTGGCAGGACCTGAGCTAACCTATATATTTAATGATTGCGAACCTAAGTGCCTCATCTTAGGTGAAGATTTCCTTGAAGTCATATCCGATGTGAGAGAGGAAATCAATGTATTGTACTATCTTCTGCTGGATGGGAGAGAAGAAGATGGCATGGTTCCCTATGAGACGTTCCTCGGCTCTGCCGATGATCCCTATCTGGAGATTGAAGAGCAAGTGAGCCTGGATGATCCCTACGTGATCCTATACACATCGGGAACAACCGGATACCCCAAAGGCGCCATTCAAACGCATGGAAATGTTCTTTTCAATTCCATAAACGCCAATATTGCCTTAGACATTGTCTCTTCGGATGTTACGCTTTGTGGTCTGCCACTCTTCCACACGGGAGGCTTACATGTCATGACAACACCTACCCTCCATGCCGGGGGTACGGTTGTTATCCAGAGAGCGTTTGACGCAGGAGAAGCCCTGCAGCTGATTCACGATAGAAAGGTGAATACGATTTTCTTCGTATCTACCATGTGGCAATTTATGTGTCAGCATGAAAGCTTTGAGAAAACAGACCTTTCGGGCCTACGCCTTGCATGGACTGGCGGGGCACCCTGTCCCCTCCATGTCATTAGGGCCTATCAAGAGAAGGGTGTCCTTTTCAGACAAGGGTATGGCCTTACAGAAGTAGGGCCCGATGCAATGATTTTGGCGGCAGAAGATGCCGTCAAAAAAATAGGATCCATCGGCAAACCGCCGTTTCACGCGGCACTGCGTGTTGTCGACGAGGAGGATGTTGATGTTTCCCCGGGTGATGTAGGTGAACTGATATTCCGCGGCCCTACTGTGACGCCGGGGTACTGGAATAAACCGGAGGCTACTGCCGAGGCGATTCGCGATGGATGGTTTCACACGGGTGATCTGGCGCAGATTGATGATGAAGGCTATGTTTTTATAGTGGACCGTAAGAAAGATATGTTTATAAGTGGCGGCGAGAATGTATACCCGGTTCAAATAGAAAAAGTGATTTACCAGAACCCCAAGGTGGCTGAAGCCGCAGTTTTTGGTGTGCCGGATGAGAAATGGGGAGAAGTGGGCCACGCCGTAATCTGTCCGATGTCTGGTGTGACCCTAACCGAAGAAGAGATGATTTCTTTTCTACAGGACAAACTGGCCCGGTTTAAGATCCCAAAATCGATCAGTTTTATGGATACATTACCCCGAAATCCTGCCGGAAAAGTATTAAAAAGGGTATTGCGGGAGCCTTACTGGGAAGGACAGGAAAAAGGGGTCCATTAGAACATGGGCGCACAATGCAAAAACAACAGAACTATCTGGATTATCGGCGCGGGCTTTATGGGCAGGGGCATTGCTCAGATTTGTGCACAACATCATCTCTCTGTGTGCCTGATAGACCCCCAAGCCGAGGCCCTGGCCGAGTCGAAGAGAGACATCATCTGGTCTTTGAAAAAACTGCACGCAAAGGGACGGATCGATGAAGACCCGAATCGGATAGTGTCGAGGATAGATTTAAAGAGGGAACCGCCTAACCCAGATAACCTCCTGGATTTTCTGGTTGAATGTGTACCTGAAGACCTCGCTTTGAAACAAAAGGTGATTTCCATATATGATGGCCTTTGCGCGCCACAGACCATTTTTGCCACAAATACCTCGGCTTTGCCGATCGGAAAATTGGCTTCGGCCACCACTCGACCGGGCAAGTTTATCGGGACGCATTTTGCAAGTCCTCCCGTTATACAAAAACTGGTCGAGATTATTCCCTGTTTGACCACCACCGTGGAAACCCTTTCACGAACAAAAGAGCTGCTCATCCGGCTCGAAAGGGAAGTTATTGAAGTCAAAATCGACACCGCCGGATTCATTATGAATCGCATTTATCTCGCAGCGGCAGGAGAAGCAATCCGGTTATATGCCAGAGGGGTGGCTTCGGTGGAAGATATCGATCGAGCCATGCGGGTCGGTTACGCCTGGAGCAAAGGGCCTTTGGAGGCGGCCGATCTTGCGGGGCTGGATATTATCAGAGGGGCAATGAATTCCATATGGGAAGATACGGCAGATCCAAGATTTCGTCCACCAGAAAAACTCACTCGTTTGGTTGAGGCTGGTCGGTTGGGTCGAAAGACCGGATCTGGATTCTATGATTATTCTAAAGGAGGTGAAACAAGAAAATCATGAAAACCTGTAAAAGAAAACATCAGGAGAATAGTGGAGAGAGTGACTCAGATAGGGGCTAAAGAGGTTGTTTTTTACCATGACGACTGTTACACGTTTTCTAAGATGAAAGCCGCTGAATTCGGCCTCGAGGTCCCCTTCCGACCGGTTTCCTGGCCGGAATTCCTCTATCAACGGATGAAAGATTTCAAGCACCACCTAAGACCTATCCTGGCCTACCAGAGATCACGTGCCTTTCGATACACTCCAGAAAAAGACTTCTACGTAGATGAAATATTTCAGCTGATAGGCGCCGAAAAACCCTCCCGATTCTATGAAGGCGTTTCGGCCTTGTGTTGTGTGAGTGTTGTACCACGAGACTGGGAACTGGCGGACAGGATCAAACACCAAAAGCTTCATGACGCACGCAGCTGGTGAAGAAATTATGGCAACTCTGTGTTCCATGTGTTTTGCTTGCTTGAAGAAGCGAGCACAGCAACACAACCTCAGAATCCTGCCTATAAGCCAGCCCTGTCGTGCTGCCTTAGAAGAGGTGGAAATATGAAAGATGTTTGTCTTATTGTGTGGAATGGCTATATGATAAAATGTGAGGAAAGGAACACAATATGAGTGAAATTCCACGTTCTATATCCGAGTTCGATGAACAAAGAATTCAAGAAGACTTAAGAAAATATCAGGATATGGGAAGAGAGCTTGGTGCATCCGATACACGCATCATAAGGGCTGACTGTTTAGTTGTTCAGGAAAGAATTCGAGGTAAATGCAGTATTCCCAAGTGTGCTGAATATGGTACGAATTTACATTGTCCTCCATATTCTCCCACCGCTGCTGAAGTAAGGAAAATAGTAAAAGACTATAGATATGGAATTGCAGTAAAAATAGAAATTGATCCCGAATATACAGCAGGATCTGAGATTCAGAGATGCTATTTAAAGGGTGAGATAGACGAAGGAAGGCGCTATCTGACATTAGGAAAAAAATATAAAAAAATGTTTTTTATTGTTTCAGAAATAGAATCAAAGGCATTTTATGACGGCTACTATTTGGCGATGGGTTTTGCATCGGGATCTTGCAAGAATATCTTCTGTTTCAAAAAGGAATGTCAGGGATTGAAGCCTGGTAAAGGTTGCCGCAATCCGTTACGTTCCCGGCCTTCGATGGAAGCCGTAGGGTTTGATGCGTTTGGAATGGCCAACTACCTGGGCTGGACTGTATATCCTATCGGGGGAAAGTCACAACCGCGTGATGTACCCTCTGGATCTTTATTGGGGTTGGTACTAATTACATAGCTCTCTCCGAAAGTGAACTCTTTTTCGATCTGAGGTATATAATTTCGAATTCGGCACAAAGTCGATGCCCCGCTAAGGCTAAGGGCTCGCTCTAAGGTCTCACTCTAAATTAAATGGCCGAAAATTATACAGATGTCGCAGAGTCAGAGAAAAATTTGGTGCGCTCTGCGTCATTTGCGGTTAAAGAGGAAACGCTATGCGCTCACGTCGCGCTTTGCTCTACATGCCCGGTGACGACTGGAAGAAGATTACCAAGGCCTTGACTCTGGATGTGGACTGCATCTGCATGGACATGGAAGATGGCGTAGCTCTCAATCACAAATCCGAAGCACGCGCAACTGTTATCAAAGCTCTATCGGAACTGGACTTCGGCACAAGTGAAAAACTGCTGCGCATCAACGCCATCGGTTCCG
>CAZACO010000090.1:8557-9969 GCA_964483185.1 uncultured Desulfobacteraceae bacterium | reverse complement strand
GTAATGTCTCCCCCAAGACCATTATCAACTGGATTGAATCCGGCCATATCACGGCGTATAAGACGGTCGGGGGGCACCGCCGCATAAAGAAATCAGATCTTCTCGCCTTTATGACCAAGCAGGGGATCCCCATTCCCGAGGATGCACCTGTTGATGAGCGCACCAGGATCCTGGTGGTTGACGATGACCCCATCATCGTGGAAACCATTGTTCAGGCCCTGGAAGAGGACGAGCATGACTATGAGGTCATCTCGGCCTCTGACGGTTTTGAGGCCGGATTACAGGTGAACCACTTCAAGCCCCACCTCCTGATCCTGGATATCATGATGCCGGATATCAAG
Source organism: uncultured Desulfobacteraceae bacterium (assembly GCA_964483185.1). Lineage (GTDB taxonomy): Bacteria > Desulfobacterota > DSM-4660 > Desulfatiglandales > Desulfatiglandaceae > CAZACO01. The sequence goes on along the minus strand of CAZACO010000090.1, from coordinate 9,628 downwards.
GGATATGACGTATGCAAAAAGATCAAGAACGACGAGGAAACAAAACATATCAAGATCATCGTTTTGTCCGCCTACTTAGACGAAGAGAAATTCAAAAAAATGAAGGAACACGGCGCCGACATCTGCTTTTCCAAACCGCTCCCCCTTCCCCGGCTGAAGGAAGAGGTGGCCCGACTGTTAGGAGAAAAAGAATGAAACTGAAGGAATCCTTGGATAAGAAGCGATTTGTCGTCACCTCTGAGATCCAGGCGCCGGTTGATGAAGAACCGGAAGCGTTGATCCAAAGCCTGGAACGGGTGCGAGGACGCGTGGACGGAGTTGCTGTCCCGGAGTTAGAGATAGAGGGGGTCGTGGGAGACAGCATCAGGGCCTGCCATCTCCTGAAGCAGAACCGATTTGAGTCCATATACCAGACAACCACCCGGGATAAGAGCCGGCCCCAACTGCAGAATGATCTCTTCCTTGCCCATGAAGCAGGAGTTGAAAACCTGCTTGTATTTACAGAAGATTACCGGATCACCGGTGACAGCCTGCAGGAGATGATGTTTTTTCACGTGGATGCGGGAAAACTGGCCTCCGTCCTGGAGCATATGCGAGAAGGAAGCGGTGTAGACGGGAAAGAACTCCCGTCAAAGGCCGAGTTTGTATTGGGCTCGGGGATCGAGTCGGGATGGGGAAAAGACGTCCCCGATCTGGAAATGAAGGAGATGGAGGAGATGACAAATATCGGCACAGGTTATTTCCTGACCACACCTGTATTCGATCTGGCCCGTTTTCAGAAGTTCATGAAACAGGTCAGGACCTTCGGGATCCCGGTGATCGCGGAAGTGATGATCCTGAGGACCGCGGGCATGGCACAGTTTCTGAACCGTCATTTCAAATCAGGACTGGTCCCTGACTGGATGATCAAAAAGCTGGCCAAGTCTCCGGACAGGCAAAAGGCCAGCCTCGAGATCTTTGCCGAGACCGTCCAGGGCCTCAAAGACCTCTGTCAGGGGATCCACATCATCACTATCGGGGGTGAAGAAAAGCTCAGGCTCTATCTGGATGCGGCCAGACTGAGATAGGATG
>CAZACO010000090.1:1867-8457 GCA_964483185.1 uncultured Desulfobacteraceae bacterium | reverse complement strand
ATCCAGCATCCAGGATGAGGAGACGCGCCTGTGGAAGACATATCTCTCACCATCAACGGGATCAGAGTGAGCTGCCCGACCGGGACCACTATCTTAGAGGCTGCTGAGCAGAACGGCTTCAAGATACCCAAGCTTTGTTACCATCCTGACCTCAAACCGTTCGGGGCCTGTCGCCTCTGCCTGGTGGAGGATGAAAAAAGCGGGCGTGTCATGGCCTCATGTGTCACCCCGGCTGCCCCGAAGATGGAGATCCTGACAGACTCCCCCCGTGTCATCCGGCACCGGAAGAATATCCTTCGCCTGATGATGGCGGAACATCCCGAGTCATGCCTTGTCTGCAGCAAGGGAAATCAATGCCAGTTGCGGGAGATTGCCGCCCAGATCGGTCTGGGAGAAACAGGGCTTTATCCCATACCCAACTACAAGACGATTGAGCAGGCCAACCCTTTCATTGTCAGGGACCTGAGCAAGTGTATCCTGTGCGGAAAATGTATCCGTGCTGACCATGAGCTCGTGGTGGCCGGGGCCATCGACTACCATCTCAGGGGGTTTCGATCGCGCCCTGCCACGCTCTACGATCTCCCCCTGGAAGCCTCCAACTGCACCTTTTGCGGCACCTGCGTATCCATCTGTCCTACCGGGGCTTTGGCACTCAAAACCGCCGGCCATTTGGGGACGCCCGAACAGGAGGCGCCGACCACCTGCGGCTTCTGCGGCGTGGGGTGTTCCATCCTCGTGGGCGTGGCCGATCACAGGGCATTGGAAGTCAACCCATCCGGTCTCCCGGGTTCCGTCAACGGCGCCACCCTCTGTGTGCGGGGGCATTTTGCGCACGATTTTCTGAATAGCGGGGAGCGGTTGACACAGCCTATGATCCGAAGGGAGTCAGGCCTGACATCCGCGTCATGGGACGAGGCCTTAGACCGGGTTGCAGGCAGACTTCTCGTTATTAAAAAGGATTATGGGCCTCAGAGCATCGGCTTTTTCGGGTCATCAAAATGCACAAATGAGGAAAACTATCTCTTCCAGAAGATAGCCCGGGTCCTCTTGGGCACCCATAACCTGGACAATGGCGGGTCCATGGCCGGGAGGCCGGCCCTGCAGGTCATCGAAGAAAAAACAGGCGGGGGGTGCCGCGTCAACCGGCTCGCCCATCTCGAGAAGGCCCAGGTGATTATGGTGCTGGGCGCCGACCCGGGCCACTCGGCCCCGGTATTGAGCTACTATCTCAAAAGGGCTGCAAGAAGAGGGGTTCCCCTCATAGGGGTTGATCCGCGAAAGACCGACCTGTTCCCTTTTTCCGCACTCTGGTTGGACATAGACCCCGATAAGGACTACGAATTAATCAACTGCCTGGCGGCCCTGGTGTGGAAAAAATTTGCCCATGATTCCGGCTTTATTGAGCGATTCACCGAAGGGTTCGGCCCATACAGCGACGCGCTTTCCTCCTTTAACCCTGAAAGGCTCTGCCTGGCGAGCGGGTCGGATATGGCATCGCTGGCACGCGCCGCGGATCTGGTGAAGGGGAAAAAGATCAGCTTTGTGGTGGGGCATGGGATCACCCAGCAAAGACATGGGGTCCGGTCCATGGAAGCCATTTTGAACCTCTCCATGATGACAGGGAGCCTGGGGCGTGAACCCGGCGGGTTTTATGTCATTGCAAAGGAAAACAATCAGGTGGGGGCATCGGATATGGGAACCGTACCCGATGCCCTTCCAGGCCGTACGCCCCTTGGAGACGCCTCCGGACGAAGGGAGTGGGAACGGGCCTGGGATGTGAAGATCTCTCCGGACCAGGGTCTGAATGTGGTTCGTATGATAGAGGAGGCTGAAAAGGGGAATCTCAAGGCCATGGTTATTATGGGAGAGAATCCGGTCCGCAGCCTCCCCCAGCACCAACGGATAGAGACGGCCCTGAAAGGTCTGGATCTCCTGGTGGTCCAGGATATTCTTCACACCGAAACCACCCGGATGGCCGACGTGGTCCTGCCGGGCGCCGCATTCTCTGAAAAAGGAGGCTCCTTTACCAACATGGAGGGCCGAATCGCCCGGTTCAGGCCGGTCGTGCCCCCGCCGGGGGACGCGAAACCGGACTGGGAGATCCTGGATCTCCTGGCCGTGAAGATCGGATATCCCAAGGTCTATCGGTCCTTAGACAGGATACAGGCGGAAATGGCGCGCCTGATACCGATGTACGCCGGCCTCAAAGAAGACTCACGCGAGGCGTGGACATGGATCAGGGAAACTGAGACGAAAAGGCCTTTCAGGTTTTCACCCCTTGCCACCACCGATGCAGGGGAGATGGACGATGACTATCCTCTGACGGCGATCTTAGGCTCAGAAAGGTTTCATCTGGGAAGCGGGACCCGTACCGGCTATTCGAAACGGATCAGCGATTTCGCCCTGAAAGGTGAGGTGGTCTTATCTTCGAAGGATGGGGGCCGGTTGAATCTGAAGAGCGGCGATGTTGTTTACGTGCAATCCCGATCGGGCGCCCTGTCAAGGGAGGTCCGCATAAATAGAAATGTAGGGGCTGGACAGGTCTTTGTACCAACGGCTTTCCACAGCAATGATGCCATGAACCTGGTCGATTTGACTGCATTGGGACAGGGGTCCTGGCAGGGTCTTAAGACGTGTCAGGTCAAGTTGGAGAAGTCAGGGGTGAGGAAATGAAGCCAAAAGAGATCGACTGGGCCAGGATTTCATCTATCATCGAAAAACACAGAGGCGAGCAGTGGGGCCTCATCCCCCTGCTGCAGGATATACAGGAGGCCATCGGGTATATCCCGCCGGAATCGATTGAAGAGATCAGCGAAGCGCTTCATCTTTTTCCAGCCCAGGTACAGGGCGTCGTCACCTTTTATGCGGGATTCAGCCTGACGCCCAAGGGGAAATATGTGGTCAGGGTGTGCCGTGGGACCGCGTGCCATGTGAAAGGGGGGAGGAGCATCCTGAGGCTCATGAAAAAGGAGTTGGACCTTGAAGAAGGTGAGACAAGTCCGGATTATCAATTTACCCTGGAGACAGTGGCCTGTTTAGGGGCCTGTTTCCTGGCGCCTACCATGATGGTCAACCGGACCTACTATGGTAAGCTTTCCCCCCCCAAGGTCAGCAGCGTATTGGCCCAGTTCAGGAAACAGGCGGGAGACGAATAAACACCATGGAAAAGCTGATGTCCGTGGGACAACTGGAATGGCTCCGCAACAAGATTCTGGCACGAAGGGATGTGGGGAAAATCACCGTGCAGGTGTGCATGACCGGTTGCAGGGCCTATGGGTCCGCCGAGGTAAAAGACGCATTAGAAGAGGAAGCCAAAAAGCAGGGCCTTTCAGGGCAGGTGGACATACGGGCCACCGGGTGTCACGGCTTCTGCGCAAAGGCCCCCGTGATCGCCATTGAACCGATGGGGATCCAGTATCAGGAGGTAGCGCCCGAGGATGCGGCCGAGATCGTCGATCAAACAGTGAAGAAAAACCGGATGATGGATCGCCTTGCCTACCAGGATCCACAGACAGGCCATCTCATATTTCACCGGGACCAAATCCCTTTTTATAGAAAACAGGAAAGGCGGGTCCTGGCCAATTGCGGTCGCATCGATCCCACCCGGATTGAACACTACATCGCAGAAGGCGGCTACCGGGCCATTGTCAAGGCCCTGTCAACGATGACGCCCGAGGAGGTGATCCAGGAGGTCATCACCGCCCGGTTGAGGGGCAGAGGCGGCGCCGGTTTTTCCACCGGACTCAAGTGGCGGTTCGCACGCCAGGCCCCGGGGCGTCCCAAATACATCATATGCAATGCAGACGAGGGCGATCCGGGGGCGTTCATGGACAGGGCCATCCTGGAAGGAGATCCCCACGCCGTCCTGGAAGGCATGCTGGTGGGGGCATACGCCATGGGTGCCGAATACGGGTATATGTATGTCCGGGAGGAATACCCCATTGCCGTTCAGCATCTGACCATTGCCATAGAGCAGATGACCGAATTGGGACTGCTGGGTGAGAACATCCTGGGGACAGGCTTCAATTTTGACCTGAAATTGAAGATGGGAGCCGGGGCCTTTGTATGTGGGGAGGAGACCGCCCTCATGGCCTCCATCGAGGGGAAACGGGGGATGCCCAGGGCAAGACCGCCGTTTCCTGCCCAGGCCGGGTTGGGGGGGCGGCCCACCAACATCAACAATGTGGAAACCTGGGCGAATATCCCTTCCCTCATCGAGAAGGGCGCAGGGTGGTACGCCGAGGTGGGAACGGACAAAAGTAAAGGGACCAAGATCTTTTCCCTGGCCGGAAAGGTAAACAATACGGGCCTGGTGGAGGTCCCGATCGGCGTCACGGTCAGGGAGGTGATCTTTGACATCGGGGGCGGCATCCCAAAGGGAAGGCAGTTCAAGGCCGTGCAGATGGGCGGGCCTTCGGGCGGATGCGTGCCTGCGCACTACCTGAACCTGCCGATCGATTATGACACCCTGCAGCGGATCGGCGCCATCATGGGTTCCGGGGGCATGGTGGTGATGGATGAAAACAACTGCATGGTAGAGATCGCGCGGTTTTTCTTAAGCTTCACCCAATCGGAATCGTGCGGTAAGTGCGCGCCCTGCCGACTCGGCACCACCGAGCTCCTGGAGATCCTGACGCGGATTACCCGGGGGCAAGGCCGGATCGAGGATATTCAAACCATCCGGGAGTTGGGGGAAACCATTACCGAGTCAGCCCTGTGCGGCCTGGGTCAAACATGTGCCAAACCGGCCCTTTCCACACTGAAGTATTTTATCAAGGAGTATGAAGATCACATCCTGGAACAGCGCTGCGCCGGGGCCGTGTGTGATGCCATGGTCATCTCAGCGTGCCAGCATGCGTGTCCCGCCGGGATCGATGTCCCCAATTACGTGGCCGCCATTGCCAAGGGAAAAAACGAAAAGGCGGTTGAGATTATCCGAGAACGGAACCCGTTTCCGGCCGTGTGCGGCCGCATCTGTATTCACCCCTGTGAATTCAAATGCCGGCGCGGCGAATTGGACGAGCCCGTGGCCATACGGTCACTCAAGCGGTACGCCTCTGACTGGTATTTCAAGAACATCGGCAGGGTGGAGACGCCCTTTCCTGTCACCAGGGCCGAGAAAATTGCTGTCGTGGGGGCGGGACCTGCCGGTCTGACCTGCGCCTATTTTCTGGCCAGGATGGGGTATCAGACCACTGTGTATGAGTCCCAGCCCGTTGCGGGGGGGATGCTCGGTATTGCGATCCCCGAATTCCGCCTCCCCCGGTCGGTTATTCAGGAAGAGATCGCGTACATTGAAAGCTGTGGCGTGGAAATCCTCTATAACTCACCCATCGATGCGAAACACACCGTCAACGACCTGATGAACGAAGGCTACAACGCCGTGTTTATCGCGGCCGGGGCCCAGGCCAGCAGGCGGATCGGGATTCCGGGCGAAGATGAGGACCTTGCGGGTCTGGCCTATGGGCTGGCATTCCTCACGGACGTGAGGATGGGCAGAGAGGTCGCCCTGAAAAGAAAAACCGTGGTGGTGGGAGGAGGCAATGTGGCCGTGGATGTGGCCAGGACCGCGTTGCGGACAGGCGCTGAGGACGTGCAGATATTCTGTCTCGAATCGAGGCAGGAAATGCCGGCGTGGGAAAAGGAGATAGAAGAGGCGTTAGAAGAGGGGATCGCCATTAACACATCGTGGGGGCCCAGACGCATCATCAGCGAGGAGGGTCGCGTCATCGGCATTGAATTCGTCCGATGTATCTCGGTGTTTGATGAGGAAGGTAGATTCAATCCCGGTTTTGATGAGAACGCCACCCAGGTCGTTGAGGCGGACCATGTACTCATCTCCATCGGCCAGGCCCCGGACCCCTCCTTCCTGTCGGAAGACGGACAATTGGAAAGGGCACTGTGGGGGACGTTGGCTGTAGACGAGAACACCCTGTCCACAAATATCAAAGGCGTCTTTGCAGGGGGTGATTTTACCACGGGACCCACATACCTCATCCGGGCCATCGCCTCAGGGAGAAGAGCGGCCCTGGCCATCGATAAATACCTTGCTGGAGACACCGATAGGATCCAGATCTTGGATGAGAAGACGGCTCTGGGGGAGGATGCAGTACTCGCCCTTGAAGATGAAACCACTGAAGAGAGGCCGAGAACAAAAACCGCGCTTGAGAAACCAGAGGACAGGGTGAAGGATTTCAGGGAAATAGAGAGGGGATTCACTGCAACACAGGCGGTCCGAGAGGCCAGCCGGTGTCTCAGGTGTGATCTGGAAAAAGACAGGAGTCACGTATGATCAGATCTATTACGCAACAAAAGCCCGAAGAGGAACTGGATCAACTCCTGGACGGTCTGGGAAGGATCTTCATCATCGGGTGCGGCACCTGCCCCACCTTGACCCGGACCGGGGGTATCCCGGAGGTGGAGGCGATGAAACAACGGCTCTCGGAAAAGGGGAAGATGGTGACCGGAGATATGGTCCTCGCAGTAGCCTGTGACAACCTGACCAGGGAGGCCCTGTCCGAATATGGGAGCCGTATGGACCAGGCTGATGTTCTCCTGATTATGGCCTGTGCCTTTGGTGTTCAGAATAT
>CAZACO010000090.1:0-1767 GCA_964483185.1 uncultured Desulfobacteraceae bacterium | reverse complement strand
CGGCTGAAAGAGCTGAACCGCCTCGATGCCATGCGAAAACTGCAGAAACCCCGGAACCACCAGGGACATCTGAGCCCGGGGAAATGGAGCGTGAAACTGGATACTTGATACTGGATACTTGATACTGGATACTGGATCCTGGATGTTGGATACTGGATACTGATTGAGAATCCCGTCTTCAGTGGGGCTGGAAAGTCGCTCCCACAGGGGGTAAGACTGCCGAACCGAACCTCTGAACCCTTGAACCTTTGAACCTTAAACCTATCAAGAGGTCAACCATGGTTTCGTCATTCAAGAAGGCCCTCGACTCGGGGAAATTTGTTGTCACGTCCGAGGTCGCTCCCCCAAAGGGGACAGACCTGGATAAAATGGCCCACCACATTGATCTCTTGAAAGACAAGGTGGATGCCATGAACGTGACCGATCATCAGAGCTCTGTCATGCGATTCCCTTCGCTGGGAGGAGCGCTTCTGGTGAGGGAGATGGGCGGGGAGCCGATATTGCAGATGACCTGCAGGGACCGCAACCGATTGGCCCTTCAGGCCGATCTTCTCTTTGCCCACCAGAGAGGGATACATAATGTCCTCTGCCTGACCGGGGATGCGGTGATGTTTGGCGATCACAAAGAGGCCAAAGGGGTCTTTGATCTGGATTCCAGTCAATTGGTGGCCGCCATACGGAGGCTGGAGAAGGGAGAAGATCTCGGCGGAAACAAGCTCGATGGCGAGGTCTCCTTTTGTGCGGGGGCAATTGTCACGCCCGAGGCCAACCCCCTGGAGCCCCAGCTTATCAAATTTGAAAAAAAGATCGAGGCAGGGGCCGAGTTCATCCAGACCCAAGCGGTCTACGATTTAGATCATTTCAAGGAATTCATGGGGTATGCCAGGCAGTTCCCTGTCAAGATCCTGGCCGGCATCATCCTGCTCACATCCGCGCCCATGGCCCGCTTTATGAACAAGAACGTGGCAGGAGTGAATGTGCCCCAGGCGCTTATCGACGAAATGGCTTCTGCCTCTAAGGGGAGGGTGCTGGCCAAGGGGGTTGAGATCGCAGGTCGCATGATCAAACGGATTAAGAACGAAAAGATGTGCGATGGCGTCCACATTATGGCCATCGGCAAGGAAGAGGTAGTTCCCGAGATTATGGCCGCCGCAGGATTAGGTTAGGCGTTCAAGGTCTCCTACCGGTATCTCCCCTACAAGATTACATGATCAGAGAATATACACGATAGATCCTCCCTACCGCTCTAAATTCAGGGATATCACAGTGGCGTACCACGACAGAACCCCTGGCATGCTTTTTATCACTGAATTCAGGGGGTATCAGCACACCCACGGATGCAACCTTGATTCAGAATGATATTCACAACGGAAAAACGATTTATTATTTGACATGAATGGGATAAAGTGCTAAATCGCATTTGCTTTCTGATGTATAAGAGTGTATAGGATGTATTGAAAAATGATGTTTCACATTTCAAATGGTTATAGTACCGGGATTATGAAGATCCCCTTTCATCAACCCATACTTAGAAAATAGGAGAAAAAACAATGATTAAACCCCATGGTTCCGAAACTCTCAACCCATTATATGTTGATGATGACGCAAAGCGTACCAAACTGCTCAAAGAAGCTGAAGGCCTTCCGTCAATCGTCATTAGTTCCGCAGCTGCCGGTAACGCGGTCATGTTAGCCTCTGGATACTTCAATCCGCTGACCGGTTTTATGAACAAAGCCGACGCCCTGGCAGTGTCCAAAGACATGCACA
>CAZACO010000089.1:0-10023 GCA_964483185.1 uncultured Desulfobacteraceae bacterium | reverse complement strand
CCGGCTTTCCGAACTTTATCCAGGCCGTAAACATGGCCAAGACAGCGCCGGCCGCGGCAGCAAGGTTTGTATTTACAAAAATCATTGCAATATCCTTATTCGCAGCAGTTGTGGAGCCGGGGTTGAACCCAAACCACCCCAGCCAGAGGATAAAGACCCCTAAGGCGGCCAAGGGGATGTTGTGTCCTAAGATCGGCCTTATGCTTCCATCCTTGCCGTATTTGCCCAACCGCGGACCCAGGACAATAGCGCCTGCCAAGGCGGTCCAACCGCCGACCGAGTGCACCACTGTAGATCCTGCAAAATCGATAAAGCCCAGCTTTTCCAACCAGCCGCCCCCATGGAAGAGGCCGCCCCATGCCCAGCTTCCAAAAATCGGATAGATAATGGCGCTGACGAAGAGGCTGTAGATCAAATACCCTGTAAATTTGGTCCGTTCCGCCATGGCGCCCGATACAATCGTCGCCGCCGTTGCGGCAAAAACCACCTGAAACATCCAGAACGCCAGGACCCATGGGTCGCCACCCGGCGTGAAGTCGCTGAGAAAGAACCCGGATGTCCCTATCCATCCTGACTTGGAGACCCCGAACATCAACGCAAAACCGATGGCCCAGTAACCCAGAGAACCCATGGAGAAATCCATAAGGTTTTTCATCATGATATTGATGGCATTTTTAGCCCGTGTAAATCCTGCCTCCACTAAAGCAAACCCTGCCTGCATGAAAAACACCAGGGCCGCCGCCACTAAGGTCCACACATAATCCGCGTTGGTCTGAACCAATGCAATCGCATCTTTGTTGGACATGGGTGTCGGCGGATCATCTCCTGCCCATGCCATAGAAACGACGCTGGCTATCAGTATCAAGAACATCATAATCGTTTTCATCTTTACTCTCCTCCATCTTTAAATAGCATCCTTACCGGTTTCCCCGGTTCTAATGCGTACGACCTCCTCAAGGGGCAATACGAAGATCTTGCCGTCACCTATGTTGCCGGTACAGGCCGTCTCCCGGATCGTAGCCAAGGCCTGGGCTGCAAGTGATGCATCGAGGACGACTTCGATTTTTACCTTTGAGACAAAGTCCACCTGGTATTCAGCCCCTCGATAGACCTCTTTATGGCCCCTTTGGCGGCCAAATCCCCTCACTTCGCTGACCGTCATCCCCTTCATGCCGATCCCGCCGGCCAGGGCTTCCTTCGCCTCGTCCAGCTTAAACGGCTTGATGATTGCCTCTATCTTTTTCATAAAACATTCCCCCTCTCGAGCCTCAGCACAAAATTTTCGATCCCCGGGATAGATTTGCTCCACTACGTCTGCAAAGGCAATGCCACTTTTCCATGGAAGAACCATTTGACCCCAACTATTTGTATTTGTTTATTATTTTAATACCAAAGTCCCAGGTAGACCGTTTTATTATAATTCAATTTTGTACTAAATACTAAATCTTAATACAATAATGTAGACAAAAAAGTATATTTCACCTTTTTTGTAGGGGGAATGCCAAGGGGGTATATTGCCCTTGGGGCAGGGCTCGTGACCGGGTTGTTCGAGGTTCACAGGGAAGGTCCATGGGTAGAGGGAAAGCGTGACCTGAATACTTTAAAAGGCCCGATGATTCAGCTGGGTAATAGGGCAGATAAGGGACCTTCTCGTATGGTGAAAGGATCTCTTGGAGATGAGGGGAGGCAGGTCTGGATCCCCTGCCTCCAGTGCTGATGAACGGCTCAGATTTTATAGGGCATCCCTGCCGGTTTCGCCTGTGCGGATTCGTATGGCATCCTCAATGGCCGTGATGAAGATCTTGCCATCACCGATCTCTCCGGTGCGTGCGGTTTCCTGGATCACTTTCACAGCATCGGCGACAAGTGAGGCCTCCAAGACAATTTCGACCCTGGTTTTGGGGACAAAATCTATCTGATACTCGGCACCGCGATACACCTCTTTGTGTCCCCTCTGACGACCGAATCCTTTTACCTCACTCACCGTCATTCCCTGAACACCCAGACGATTGAGCCCCTCTTTCACCTCATTTAATTTAAACGGTTTGATAATCGCTTCAATCTTTCTCATATTTTTGGTTCCTTTCCATTTGATTGTTTTCCGATCAATTTTTAAAATTCATAGCCTGTCTCCTCATGCTGGCTCAGGTCCAGTCCTCCAATTTCATCCTTTTCTGAAACACGGAGGCCAAAGAGCTTGTCAACAACCTTGAGAAGAATATACGTTATCACGAAGGTATAGACGATGGTTGCGAGGACAGCAATACACTGGATGGCCAACTGAGACGGGTTACCGAACAGTAGCCCGTCAGCACCACCTGGATTGACGAGTGTGCTGGCAAAAAGACCGGCTGCCGCAAGTCCGATCACCCCTCCGACGCCGTGGATGCCTACCACATCCAGGCTGTCATCATAGCGAAACCGGTTTTTGGCCAAGATGCCCAGATAGCAACCTACACCTGCCATCAAACCGATCAGGGCAGCGGACATGGGCCCCACGAAACCCGCGGCAGGGGTCACCGTTGCAAGGCCGGCCACGGCGCCGCTGGCAGCACCCAGCGTGGTCGCTTTTCCGTGCAGCTTCCACTCCATTGCGATCCAGGCCAGGGCACCTGTCGTGCCTGCCACATGTGTCGCAACAAATGCGCTTCCTGCCAATCGGCCCGCTGATAAAGCGCTCCCCGCATTAAAACCGAACCAACCGAACCAGAGGATGCCGGCACCCAGAAGTGTCATGGGAAGATTATGGGGCCTCATCTCTTCCGTCCCGTAGCCCTTTCTTCTTCCCAAAACCATTGCAGCCGCCAATGCAGCGACTCCGGAACTCACATGGACCGCAACCCCTCCGGCAAAATCAAGGGCCCCGAGACGGCCTAACCAACCCCCGTCGCCCCAGATCCAGTGGGCAAGAGGGTTATAAACAAATGTCGCCCACAAGAGGCTGAAGAGGAGAAAAGGACCAAACCGCATCCTTTCAGCAAAGGCCCCCGTGATGAGGGCTGGCGTGATCACCGCAAACATGCATTGATATATCATAAAGACCTGGTGTGGCACTGTGGGAGCGTATACCGGGTGCGGCGCCAGGCCGACGCCCATCAGCCCGAACCACTCCAGGCCGCCGATGATTCCAAATTTGTCAGGGCCAAAGGCCATGCTGTAGCCCCACAGTATCCACTCAAGGCTTATGAGGGCAATGATGATGAAGCTTTGCATGATGGTCCCCAAGACATTCTTCTTCCGCACCATGCCCCCATAAAATAAGGCGAGACCCGGCGTCATGAGCATAACTAAGGCCGCTGAAACCAAGACAAAAGATGTATCCCCTGCATTCATAGAACCTGCCTCCTCAAAGATATTTTGTAAACGTTCACGGGTTCAAAGGTCCAGGCCCGCCTGCCTCGCGTTACGAAGCATTGCGGGCAGGGGTTCAGCGGTTCTATTCTCATCACCGTACGCCGTTCTTTGAACGTTTTGTACGGGAAAACCGACGGCGTCAGCATCTCCACAAATCTGGAACATGGTACTTGGCAAATGATGTGGCAAAACCCGCATTTCTTACGAGGGGTTAGGGGGTCCAATCTCGGCCTTTTCCCTAACCCTGAATCCCGCTTTCAGCGGGAAACCCTGAACCTGTAAACGGTTACGATATTTTGGAGAATCTGTCGCAAGTTCCGTGCCTAAACAAAGTACTGAAGCTTTAATATAAGCCAAAGCAATATCCTATACGAGATGGGTTTGTTTTTGGGATCTGAAGACATGCAGGTTCAGATAAGTGGGATCTAAGGTGAGATCAAGAGAGTCCGGCCCAAGAGTTGGATTAAGCAAATCTATCCTTTAGCCTGAAAGATTATGCCAGGGTCAGATGAAGAAGTTAGGGTAGGTAGGTAACTGCGTAGCCCAATGATTCCGTTGATTATATTGCCAGGATCCAACTCAGGGGAAAGTTTTATACGATTTTGTAGTATTCACATCTTTTTACAGACAAAATTGTGCAAAAATCTTCCATTGCTTCGCATTTTGGACGTCACGTTTCAAGTGTCTTCACTGTGCAAGGGGAACGTGTTTAGAGGCAGGGAATGGCGTAAAACATTAAGCGATTTGAAGGGTCTTCCTCCACAGCTATCTGTATCGCTTCGGTTCTACTCCGTATTTTTTGACCTTGTACCCGAAAATACGTTCCGTGGTCTTGATGGCCATGGCCGCATTCCTCATGTTGCCACGGCTGCTCTTGAGTGCGTCAATGAGCAGCTCTCTTTCAAACCTCTCCACGGCTTCGGTAAGGGTCTGGGTCTGCTGGGTCCCGGTTTCCTGGGCGGTCTGCAGGGTGGGGGGGAGGTGGTAGCTGTGAATAACCTGATCGTCGCACAGCAGGATCGCCCGTTCCATACAGTTTTCAAGCTCTCTGACATTTCCAGGCCAGTGATATTGGGTCAGGGCCTCAATAGCGGGCGTCGAAATCCGTTTAATGTCTTTGTTATATTCTCCTGCATACTTCTCAAGAAAGTAATCGGCGAGCAACAGGATGTCGGCTTCCCTTTCTCTCAGGGCGGGCAGATAAATCGGGTATACGTTCAGGCGGTAAAACAGATCCTCGCGAAACGCACCTTTTTCAACGGATCGGGCCAGGTCCCTGTTTGTGGCTGCTATAAGACGGATATTGGCCTTTATGACCTGCGTGCCTCCTAACCTTTCAAGCTCCCTTTCCTGGAGGACCCGCAAGAGCTTCCCCTGGCTCTCCAACGCAAGGGATCCTATTTCGTCCAAAAAGATCGTGCCCCCATGGGCCATCTCAAACTTGCCGGCTTTCTCGCGGTTGGCCCCGGTAAAGGCCCCCCTTTCATAGCCGAACAGCTCGGCCTCGATCAAATTCTCAGGTAAGGCAGCGCAGTTTACCTTGACCAAGGGTTTGGTGGACCGAAGGCTGTTATAATGGATGGCGTTTGCCACCAACTCCTTTCCGGTGCCGCTCTCTCCCAACAAAAGAACGTTGGCAGTGCTCTTGGCTACCTGGGTGATCAGGTAGAATACCTCCTGCATCTTGCGACTGTTGCCGATGATATTGGCAAAACTGTATTTTTTGTTCAGTTCCTTTCTAAGACGCAGGTTTTCCTCTTCGAGCCGATCTTTCTCCCTGTTGATCTTTTCTAACATGGCCACTTTCTGGGCAATCAACGTACTGATGACCGTCAGAAGCCTCACGTTTTCATCTAATGGAGAGGACCCCTCAAAAACCCGGTCCACGCTAAGGGCCCCTACCACCTTCCGGCCATCTTTTATCGGCACGCAGACAAACGATATGGTCGACTTGTCGATCCGACTCCTGGCACCGGTCCTGTCAAGGAAAAGCGGTTCGTCGTCTATCTTGGGAACGGCCATGGGTCGACCCGACTCGATGACACGCCCCGTGACCCCTTCACCTAACTTGTACCGGCCCTTTGTCTTTTCCGAACGGGAGATCCCGTGGGCGACCTCAATATGGATTTCGGAAGTATCCGGGTTCAGGAGCGCAATCGAACCACGATTCATCCCGAGGTGTTCTGACATCAGGTCGAGGACCTTATAGAGAGCTTTCCTCAGGTCCAGCGTGGCATGAATGGCCCTGGTGATTTCATAGAGACAGACGATTTCGTCGGGTTTGTGTTTCATGGTCTTATTTGTCAGGTTTCTAAACCTTGGCTTTGAGGCCAATCGCACCGGTCTGTGTCCTATTCGGATTTTCGGACAACAGACGCTTTAAATGGAACAGGGGTAGATTTTACTCATATAAGTGGTAACTTCCCGCAAGAAACCGGGGGATTAAAAAAAATAATGGCGTGTTCAATCCTTCTTGAAATTTATTCATACAAAAATGTAGAATGATTGGCAAGGATTTTTTTGATTGTATCGACTTGCATGATCCTTTCATAAAATATGTAGACCCTATCCGGTTTTACATCTTGGATCGAAATCGGGACGGTGATACAATCGTAACATGCCCTTAAACAAAATGCCGGTCATTAAGAGGATCCCGAAATGCCTATCATCAGAATTGCCCAGGCCCAGATAAACACCACTGTCGGTGATTTCCAGGCAAATTCGGCAAAAATCATCGATGTCATCAAAAATGCACACGATCAACGGGTTGATATCGTCACCTTTCCGGAGCTTTCCATATGTGGGTATCCACCCGAAGATCTCCTCCTGAAGCCTGGGTTTTTGCAGGACAACCTCAGTGCGCTGGACCAGGTCAGGGAATACACAGAAGAGATCACGGCTGTCGTGGGTCATGCGGATTATCTCGATGGCAACGTTTATAATGCGGCGTCGGTTTTTCAAAACCGGCAGTTGACGGCAACCTACCACAAAATTGAACTCCCCAACTACGGCGTATTTGATGAAAAACGCTATTTTGTGGAGGGATCACACTCTGTTGTCTTTGAAATGAACCAGATACGCTTCTTTTTGACCATATGTGAGGACATATGGATACCTGGAGGTTTTCCCGAGGAGTCCGTAAAGGCCGCTGGTGTGAACGTCATATTGAATATCTCGGCATCTCCTTTTCACGCAGGTAAATTGGATACGCGGCTTCAGATAGCGAGCCGTTTTGCCCGTATTGGGAATGCCTTTTTATGCTTTAATAACCTTGTTGGGGGTCAGGACGAACTGGTATTTGACGGAGGCTCGTTTGTTATGGACCCCCAGGGGAAGGTTGTGTCACGGGCAAAACGATTCAGAGAGGAAATCCTGGTGTGTGATATTCAAATTGACGCGCAAAAAATGCCTGAAAGAAAAGGACCGGCGGATGAGGGCGAGGTGTTTTCTCCTGTGGCGGAAGTATCCGGCAGGCTGGACGAGATATATCAGGCCCTTGTTTTGGGGACCAAGGATTATGTTACCAAGAACGGTTTTGAAAAGGTCCTGATCGGGTTAAGCGGGGGAATCGATTCTGCCCTGACCGCGGTCATTGCGGTTGATGCATTGGGACCGGAGAACGTAGTGGGGGTCACCATGCCCTCACAATATACCTCCGGCGAAACCCTATGCGACGCGGAACTCCTCGCCAAAAGCTTAAAGATTCGACTGATCGCTATTCCGATCAGAGACATTTTTCAGGCGTACCTGGATGCAATAGATGATATTATGGACAACAAGCAGCACGGGATCGCCCACGAAAACATACAGGCCCGCATCCGCGGTAACCTATTGATGGCCCTGTCCAACCAGCTCGGATGGTTGGTGCTCACAACAGGTAACAAGAGCGAGATTGCTGTAGGATACTGCACCCTCTATGGTGATATGGCAGGAGGGTTTGCGGTGATCAAAGATGTACCCAAGACACTGGTTTTTGAGCTTTCGGAGTACGTTAACAATTCCCGCGGCCAGGAGATCATACCTAAAACCGTTATTGCCAGACCTCCGTCAGCAGAATTAAGGCCCGATCAGAAAGACGAGGATGCCCTTCCCCCTTACCCGATGCTTGACAGCATCTTGCATGCCTATGTTGAAGAAGATAAGGGCCCGGATGAGATCATTGAAGCAGGATTTGACCGTAAAATAGTCAAGGATGTTCTCCGCATGGTCAACCTCAACGAATACAAGAGACGCCAGACCCCGCCGGGAGTGAAAATTACACCCAAGGCATTTGGCAGGGATCGACGGTTACCTATTACGAATGCCTATTTGAAAAGGCTCACATAGAGGTCTCGCATTTTTTGCCGGGTCATGATTTTTTTCCAGTCGGGGCCCAAGGCGTTTTCCCAGAGGGGCTCAAGTATGCTCGCCACATCTACCATCTTTTCAATCTCCTGTTCTTCGACAGCGGGCAGCAGGTGCCATGGGAGTTCAATGCCGTGCCTTTTCATCATGCGACGGAACTCCTCTACACCGTCGGGATAGTATTCCTCAAGGCGATCAAAGGCGAAGCAATTTCCTATTCCGTGATGAATTCCCAGCAAAAAGGAAAGTCCATAGGAGAGGGCATGGCAGATCCCCACCTGAGAGTATGCGATACTCATCCCCCCGAAATAGGATGCCACCATGAGCTTGTCGTCACTCTCCGGCCCCCCGTCTAAAAACACCTCCCTGCAAAGCTCCATGGCCTTTTCACCATACGATCTACTGAAGGCATTGAGATAGGAACCGGTCAGGGACTCCACACAATGGATGTAGCAGTCCATCCCTGTATAGAACCGCTGATCCGAAGGCGCACCCAAGACAAGCTCGGGGTCCAGGACGATCTGATCGAAGGGAGTGTAATCGGAATTGATGCCGAGTTTTTTGTCCGGGCCGCAGAGGACGGTGGTGCGCGATGCCTCGGCCCCGGTCCCCGCAAGGGTCGGGATGCCCACATGATAGATTGCCGGATGCCGGATCAGGTCCCATCCCTGGTAGTCCGCCGAGGAGCCCGGGTTGGCGAGCATCAGGGCTACCGCCTTCGCAAGGTCCATGGTGCTCCCGCCGCCGATCCCAATGACACCGCTGGGCAGACCGTCTGAAAAATCCCTGACCATCTCTGTCAGTCGGTCAACATATTCCGTCTTTGGTTCGTCATCCACATTGACCCAGAGGGTCAGGTCCCGAGGCTTTGCCGGTACCCTCTCCCTGAGCCCGTTGTCCTCAAAAACATCGTCCACCAAAAAGACCATGAACGATTCGGGGTTCTCCCGTTTTTGTGAGAGTATATTGTCGAGCTGGTTGAAACAGCCCCTGCCAAAAATAACATACGGAACAGTCTTGAAATTTCGAAACATTGATCAACACCTCAATCTATTTCTTTAGAACGTCAACCATCTTTTCGATCCGCCGGTCGAGTTCCTCCTCTGTCCAGCTGAGCTTTATAAGCATGGATAGGGTCCTGCTCATTACTGCGTCGGATTTGGGAAGCTTTATCCTCTCATAATCGGGACGCTGTTCGATGAGTTTCACCGGGGGTCTTGCCGGGGACTTCAGGCCCTTCATGTGGTCCCACTGCCGAATGTAGTGCCAGTTGTTGTCATACCAGTAGAAACATGCGTCCACACCCGCCTGACTGAGACCTCCTGCAACTTCTCTGGCCCTTGATTCGTCGGGCAGAAAAAAGGAGAGGAATGTGGCGGAGTCTCCCGTTTCATCTGGGATCTTTCGGAACGTGACCTCTGAAAACCGTGCCAAGGCATCCTTTAGGGTCTTCTTGTGCGAACGCTGTCTGTCGAGGATACCATCGAGTTTTCTCAACTGGGCCAGACCGACTGCTGCATTCAATTCGCTGATCCGGAAGTTGGTGCCCAAGACGGTATGGGCTTCAAGGCCCCTGTCGTTGCCGATATGATCGTGGCCGTGATCGGCAAAGGCATCCGCAACGGCATAGAGAGACGCGTCATCGGTTACCACAGCTCCCCCTTCACCACAGGTGATCGTCTTGACCGGATCGAATGAAAAACACCCCATTCGACCGAACGTACCTAAGGCCTTCCCATTGAACGTCGCACCCACCGCCTGGCAGGCATCTTCTATGAGGATAAGTCCTTTCTGGTCACAGATATGCTGAATCTCTTCTATCCTTGCCATGGCACCACACATGTGAACAGGCAATACGGCACGGGTGCGTGATGTAAGGGCCGGTTCTATCCCCTCGGGATCGAGGCAGAGGGTGTCGTCAATTTCAGCGAATACCGGCACAGCCCCGGCATTGAGTACCGCCTCTAGGGTCGCCACAAAGGTAAAGGGGGGGACAATGACTTCATCTCCCGCGCCGACCCCACACGCGGCCAGGGCGATGGAAAGGGCGGCGGTGCCGCTGGAACAGAGGTGGCAGTATCGTGTGCCGAGGCGACTGGCAAACTCCTCCTCAAACCGCTTCGCCTTCCAGTGCCCTTGGCGTGCCTGGTCAAAACCGTAACGAAACAGGACGCCTGTATCAAGGACGTCCCGCACCTCTTTTCTTTCTTCCTCACCGAATATCTCAAAGCCCGGCATGGGATACCTCCTAAAGCAAGACAGGTTATCTCCTTAGGGCTCGCGCAAAAATAATTTCACATTTTCGCATCCCATCTTCAGGTCATC
>CAZACO010000088.1:0-10035 GCA_964483185.1 uncultured Desulfobacteraceae bacterium | reverse complement strand
CGGATAAACCACAAGATGCGAAGCCGTCTATTTTCAATCTTCAATCCCACACCACCCCGTTCACCAGTTTTTTCTGGACCACGATAAACTTCTTGATCTCTTTTCCACTGACAAAGTGCTGGACCCTTTCGTCTGCCAGGGCTGCTTCCTCTATGGCCGTTTCATCAAATAAGACGGGCACTTCAATCCTATTTCGCACCTTTCCGTTTACCTGAAGCACGACCAGTCTCTTTTCAGCCTGCAGGGCGCTTTCTTCATAGGCAGGCCACGGAACCTCGAGAAGGGGTTGCTCATGACCTAACATGTGCCATAGTTCCTCGGTGATATGCGGTACCACCGGGGACAGCAGCACCACAGTCGCCTCGATTGCCTCTCTGACAACAGACCAGGCCCTATCATCCTTTTGTTCTCTGGTGTTCAGGAACTGGTTCACTTCATTCACCAGTTCCATTACAGCGGAAATGGCTGTGTTAAAATGGAACCGGTTCTCAATGTCCCCGGTCACCTTCTTAATGGTCTCGTGGGTTTTTCGATACAACGCCCTGAGCTGTCCCGTAAGGGTTTCCTCGCCCCCATAGGATGAAACCCCCGTGATTTCGTCAAGATGCAGGGTCACCAGCCTCCAGATTCGATTGAGAAATCTGTAGGATCCCTCAACGCCCTGGTCGCTCCACTCCAGGTCTTTGTCCGGGGGAGAGGCGAAGAGGCAGAACATCCGGACCGTATCGGCCCCATACCGGTCAATAAGCTCCTGCGGCTCTACAACGTTCTTTTTGGATTTGGACATCTTTACGGTATTGCCTTTGATGACCGCTGCTCCGCACAACGCACACCTTCCATCTCTGACCTCGCTGGGGTAAAGATAGCCATGCTCCGGACATTCCTCGGTCTCCTTGCAGACCATTCCCTGTGTCAACAGGTTGGTAAAGGGCTCGCTGACTTTGAGATAGCCAAAATCCCTCAGGACCCTGGTATAGAAACGGGAATAGAGTAGGTGGAGGATGGCATGCTCAATCCCCCCGATATACTGGTCTACAGGCATCCAGTAATCGACCCTTTTTGGATCGAGGGGGCCTTTATCGTAGTCCGGACAGGCGTACCGGTCGAAATACCAGGAGGATTCCACAAAGGTGTCCATCGTGTCTGTTTCGCGCCGGGCCTTTCCTTTGCATTTGGGGCAGGTGGTCTCGAAAAAGTCCGGCTCGAAGGGAAGGGGCGATCCACCGTTCGGCCTCATATCCATTTCCAAAGGGAGCACCACAGGGAGATCCTCTTCAGGAACAGGAACCGTGCCGCATTTCTCGCAGTAGATAATAGGGATGGGTGCGCCCCAGTACCGTTGTCTGGATATGCCCCAGTCCCTGAGCCTGAAATTCACGGTCTTATGTCCTTTATCGATGGATTCTAGATATTCGGCCATACTATTCAAGGCATCCAGGTTGCGCTGGCCGTTGAATGGACCTGAGTTTACCAGGATCCCTTCATCCACATAGGCCTCTGTCATGGTTTCCGCATCGAGGTCATCATCCGGTGGCTTGATGACAACCCTGAGCTTGAGGCCGTATTTCTTGGCAAACTCGAAATCTCTCTGATCATGGGTGGGGACCGCCATGATGGCGCCGGTGCCGTAATCGAAGAGGACAAAATTGGCCACAAAAATCGGTATTTCCTCGCCGGTCACAGGGTTCAGACAATATCGTCCGGTAAATGCCCCTTCTTTGACAGTGAATTCTGCCGTGCGCATATACGTATCCATTTTCAGCGTATGTTCAACAAAGTCTGAGACCTCCTGTTCGTGTGGATGCCCTTTCACGATCGCCTTTACCAGAGGGTGTTCCGGGGCAAGACACATAAAGGTCGCGCCGAACACGGTATCCTGGCGTGTGGTAAAGACCTCGATGACCTCATCCGAACCTACCATAGGAAACCGGATGATGGCGCCATAACTCTTTCCGATCCAGTTTCGCTGCATGGTGAGCACCTTGTCGGGCCACCCCGGGAGTTTTTCGCAGTAATCGAGGATTTCATCGGCATATTGTGTTGTTTTGAGGAACCAGCTATCCATCTCTTTGATCGTGACTTCCTCGTCGGGATGGCGCCAGCAACACCCGTCTTCAACCTGCTCGTTGGCAAGTACCGTCTGACATTTGTCGCACCAGTTGACAAAGGTCTTCTTTTTATAGGCGAGTCCCTCCTGATACATCCTCAGGAACACCAACTGCTCCCATCGGTAATATTCGGGATCGCAGGTGGCCAATTCCCTGTCCCAGTCATAACTGAAGCCCATCCTTTTGAGTTGAAGCTTCATTGCCTCGATGTTGTCGTAGGTCCATCGGGCAGGATGCGTGTTGTTCTCTATGGCCGCATTTTCCGCGGGCATTCCAAAGGCATCCCAGCCCATGGGGTGAAGCACATTCTTGCCGCACATCCGCTTGTATCTCGCCACGACATCGCCGATGGTGTAATTGCGTACATGACCGATATGGATCTTCCCGGAGGGGTAAGGAAACATCTCTAAAAGATAATATTTATCTTTAGATGAATCTTCCAAAACTTTGAAAAGATTAGTCTTTATCCAATGTGACTGCCACTTAAGTTCTAGTTCGTAAGGGGTGTATTTCATGTGCTGTTATACCTTTTATGACGTTTGTTCAATTGCGCTGTTTTGCAGCATCGTGGTGTAAATTTTATCTAACACACCATTTATGTATCTGCCTGAATCCTCGCTCCCGAATTTTTTCCCTATCTCAACGGCCTCATCCAGCGAGACCTTTGCAGGAATGTCTTGAATAAACATGATTTCAAAGGCCGCCAACCTTAATATGGACCTGTCGAGGCGTGCCATTCTGTCAATGCGCCAGTTCTTTGATGCCTGACTGATGGCCTTGTCCAAGGCTTCTTTGTTCTCCCAGACGCCCAAGACAAGTTTTTTCGAGAAATCTCTGATTGATTTCCGGGCATCAAAATTCTCGCATATCAGATCAAAGACCTCGGATGGATTATCAGGACTGAACTCTAAATGAAAAAGGACCTGAACAGCTAATTCTCGGGCCCGTCTTCTCTCCCCCATATCTCCCCATCACAATCAATTTTATTCAGGAATGCAGGAAACTAAGCATCGAAATTCCTCAATTCTGCAAAGAGATTCACCATTTCAATGGCGGCCATGGCTGCTTCGTACCCCTTGTTTCCAGATTTGGCCCCGGCCCTCTCAATGGCCTGCTCCAAGTTATCCGTTGTAAGGACACCGAAGGTGACCGGGATTTCGCTCTCCAGGGCCACATGAGCAATCCCTTTGGAAACCTCAGCCGCCACATAATCAAAATGCGGCGTAGCCCCCCTGATGACCGCGCCGAGGCATATGACGGCGTCATATCGTCCGGCCTGGGCCAGCTTCCTTGCGGCCAAAGGCATTTCAAATGCCCCGGGAACCCTTATAATAAAAATTTTATCCTCGTCGCAACCGTGTCTTATCAGGGCGTCCGTAGCCCCCTCCATCAGCCGGGAACAGATAAAATCGTTAAAGCGGCTCACGATGACTGCAAATCGGAAACCCTCAGCCGATAACCGACCTTCCACTATTTTGGGCATAGCAACCCCCTTTCAAATGCCTGATCCGGATAAACCGGCGTTTATGAATTGAGGAGCTGGGAATTCCTCAATCTTTCAATTTCATTACTCAATTCTCTTTAAGAGATGCCCTAATTTGTGGCACTTCGTAGACAGATATCGTATGTTTTCCGGCCTCGGTATGCACTCAACAGGCACCCTTTCTGTGACCTGCAGCCCATAGCCTTCCAGTCCGATAATCTTTTTGGGGTTATTGGTTAGGAGCTTCATTTTCCTCACGCCGATGGCAACCAGAATCTGGGCACCTACCCCGTAATCTCTCAGGTCTGCAGCGAAGCCAAGTTCTTCATTCGCTTCGACCGTGTCGAATCCCTGGTCCTGCAGGGCATAGGCCTTTAGTTTATTTGCAAGGCCGATGCCTCGGCCTTCCTGTTGAAGATAGAGTATCACACCCAGCCCTTCCTTTTGGATCATGGACATGGCGGCTTCCAACTGTTCACCGCAATCACACCGATAAGAACTGAAGACATCGCCGGTGAGGCACCCGGAATGGACCCTTACCATCACCTCACGCTCCGGATCGATCTCTCCTTTTACCAGAGCCAGGTGCTCATAATCGTCGATGTCGTTTACAAAGGCCATTGCCTTGAATTCGCCAAATGGGGTTGGCAGAAACGTCTCAGCTGCCTTGTGTACAAAAGACTCGTTTCGCATCCGGTAAGAGATGATATCGGCGACCGACGCGATCTTGAAGTCGTGTTCTTTGGCAAATTTTTTCAGGTCCGGCAACCGGGCCATCGACCCATCATCCTTCATGATCTCACATATGACTGCGGCAGGTTTGAGGCCTGCAAGTCGCGCAAGATCTACGGAGCCTTCTGTCTGGCCGGTCCTGAACAGGACCCCTCCCCTTCTGGCCCTGAGTGGAAAGACGTGTCCGGGCTGAATCAGGTCTTCCGGTCGTGCATCATCCGCTATGGCGGTCAAAATGGTATGGGCCCTGTCAGCAGCGGATATGCCTGTTGTAACACCGCTCGCGGCCTCGATAGAAACGGTGAACGCCGTCTGATATGGAGAACGGTTGTCTGTAACCATTTGACCGAGGTCTAATTTGTCTACAATCACCGGTTCCAAGGCAAGGCATATGAGGCCACGGCCGTATTTGGCCATAAAATTGATGGCCTCGGGCGTAACCTTTTCGGCCGCTATGGTCAGGTCTCCTTCGTTCTCCCTGTCCTCATCGTCTACAAGGACGATCATTTTCCCCTGTCGTAAATCTTCTAATACTTCTTTGATGCTGGAAAAAGGCATTTTTGAGATCCTTCATTTGTTATTCTGCAATTCAGTGTCGTGTAAATTGGATATGTATTTCACATCCATGTAAAAGATCCTTTACATGGGGGTTACATGATTCATTCGTCGATTTGATTTACTCGCTAGCGAAACCGTGCTTAACGAGCGTTTCCAGGTCAATCCCGGAAGATGGCTTCTCTTCCCGGGCCGACCTTCCCTCGGAAAAGAATTTTTCCACGTATTTTCCGATCAGATCTGTCTCAATATTGACCAGGTCCCCTATCTTTTTCCTCAAAAGCGTGGTCACCATGCCGGTCTGGGGGATGATATTTACCTCAAAGAAATCATTTTCACAAGCATTAATCGTCAGACTGATTCCATCTACGGCAATAGAGCCCTTTTCAATAATATAACGCGAAAGCGCTTTTTCAATCCCGATCCGTATCACCCACGATGGATATACCTGCTCCATTTTGAGGACGTTACCGATCCCGTCCACGTGTCCTGAAACGAGATGCCCTCCCAGACGATCCGTCAGGCGCAAGGCCCTCTCAAGATTTACCGGGTCGCCTACCCTTAATCGCCCTAACGTGGAGCGGGAAAGGGTCTCCCCGGAAACATCCATACCCAGTGATCCCTCCTGCATCTCCGACACTGTCAGGCATACACCGTTGACAGAAATGCTGTCCCCCAGTCGGGTGCCCGTCATATCAAAAAGAGGCGTGACAATCACTCGCATATCATGATGGGTGCGGCGGATGCCGCTGATTTTCCCAATACCCTCGATGAGACCGGTAAACATTTTGAAGTTCCTAAAGTTAGCTAAATGGAACTAAAGTTTCTAAAGTTATTCGATAGATCACCACTCCTGCCTATGTCAAGAACTATTTTTAGCGAATCCGGCTGCGTGGCCTGATCAAACGCCTCTAGTGCCCGCTCAATCGGATAATCAGCCGATATGAGCCGTTCCAAAGGCGTATCCGGGTAGGATTCCAGCATCTTCAGCCCTCGTTCAAATCGGCCGCACCTGGAACCGATTAGCTTCTGTTCATTGACAACCAGAGGCGACAGGTTGATCTTGCTTTCGGAAACTATTGTTGATTTGAGTACAATCGTACCGCGTGGACGGCAAAGGACCATGGCATCGGCCAGCCCTTTGGCCGAACCGGTGGCTTCCACGACGATATCCACGCCGCCCTCTCGTCCGACTGGGAAGACCCGGCCTGTCCTGAGTCCACGCCACCTTGCCTTTTCCAGTTTTGCCGGGTGGTGCCCTATCAGGGTCACATCCGAAAGGACCGTTGTAAGCGCCCACGCACAGAGGATACCGAGTCGTCCGTCTCCCAATACAACGGCCTGTTCCGATCCTTTCAGTTCAATCTGATCCAATATCTCAAAGGCCGCCGACAGCGGTTCAATGAGGACCGCCCGGTGGTCGGTCAGGGAGTCGGAAACCCTATGGAGGTTGGAAACAGGCAGCACGCAGTAATCGGCCATACAGCCGTCTAAATTAAGGATGCCCAGGGCCTTTCGATGGGGACAATGGCGCTCCATGCCGTTTACGCATTGTACACATTCACCACACCCCACATTGATCTCGCCGACGACCCGCTTCCCCATCCAGTCAGGGGTATGACAGCGGTCGACGACCCCGACAAATTCATGCCCCAATACCCCTTTGAATCCTTTATACCCTTTGGTAATCTCTATATCGGTTTTGCAGATTCCGGCCTTATGCACCCTGATTCGGGCCCAACCGATCGGTATCTCGGGCATGGGATAACCTGTTACAAATTTGAGCAGGCCGTCAAATACAATTGCACGCATCATCGTTTAGGGATTTTTCTTATATTGACCTTCCTCTGACCCTATTCCGTCCTTCCTGTTTAGCCTGATAGAGCGATTTATCCGCGAGGCTTATGACGGCCTCATAGGAGATATCCCTCAGGGAATCGGACGAGGTGAAGCCTGCAATACCAAAACTGGCCGTAATCCGTATCTTTTCTTCCTTGAATTGAATCATCCGCCGGGACACCTTCCTGCGGAGTCTTTCGGCCAGGAGCTTGGCCTTTTCAAAATCTGTTTCAGGAAAGACAACTATGAATTCCTCGCCCCCGTAGCGAGCTATCCAATCAACATCGGATCGAATCGATTCATTGATCGTTCCAACAAGCCTCTTCAGTACCTGATCGCCGGCCAAATGTCCGTATGTGTCATTCACCGCCTTGAAGTGATCCACGTCAATCAGAATCACTGATATGGGGTGTCCGTACCGTACCGCCCTTTTCAGCTCTTTGGGGAAACGTTCGTCCATATAGGCACGATTGTAACATCCTGTAAGCGTGTCGGTGATGGATAAAATCCGTATCTCTTCATTGGCTTTTTTTAAGAATTTTTCTAATTCCAGGATACGGGTCGCTGTTTTGAGACGGGCAAACAATTCGCCGCGATTAAAAGGTTTGGTTAAATAATCGTCAGCACCGGCTTCCAGACCGGCAATCATGTCATCCTTGGAGTCCCTGACAGTGAGAAGAAAAATAAAGACATAACCGGCGAACACCCTTTTTCTAATGGTGCGGCATAATTGCAGCCCGTCCATCCCCGGCATTATCCAATCGGTGATAACAATCGGAAAGAATCTTTCACTAAGAGACGTTAAGGCCTCATGTCCGTCTTTTACCGAGACCACTTCATAACCGGCCTTTGTCAGCGTCTTTTCCAGAAGCATCCGGGAAGAAGGGTCATCTTCAGCAATCAAAATAGGAAATCGTTTCTCCAACGACCGGCACCTCGCCTAAATAGGAGGAATTCGTCTCCTGAGTTCAGTTGTATCCAGTTCTTATCATGTTTTTGGTTCTGAGTGAACAAGATTCTGCATGAATTCTACGCCTTGACTCTCAATAGCCACATCACTATATTTCTACCGAAGCTTCGCCTCGAAGAGAAGGGCCTGCACGATGCTGGTTGCCGGATGGTTGGTGCGGGATAAACAGATCCCCATCCGAAAACCTTTCCTGGAATTCATGATCTTGACCTGCATACTGTATAGAGGGATATTGACATGCATGAGCGGCTTATTGAAATAGAGCAAGATATGCCCGGGTTTAACCCGTTCTTCGGGTCCTGGCTCTGCCAGGATGATCTCAATCTCATCGTTGATGTGGGGCCCGCCAATACGGCCAACCGGCTTATAAACGCCTTGTCGCTACTCGATTTGGACAGGGTCGATTATTTCCTTATCACCCACATACACATCGACCACGCTGGGGCCTTGGCGGAACTGCTGGACCACTATCCCATGGCAACGGCCGTGTGCCACGTAAACGCGGTCAACCACCTGATCAACCCGACAAAACTCTGGGCTGGCAGCCTGAATGTTCTCGGAAATATTGCCAAGGTGTACGGACCGCCAAGGCCTGTTCCCAAAGACAGGATAATTCCCCACACGGAATTAAACCTCAAGGATCTTCAGGTAATAGAGACGCCCGGCCATGCCCTTCACCACCTCAGTTACGCCTATCAAGAGAGACTTTATGTCGGTGAAGCAGCCGGGAACTATTTCAACCTTGACGGCCTGGAATATCTGCGGCCGGCAACACCGCCGAGGTTTTTTCTCGACGTATTCCTGAAGAGTCTTGAGGCATTGTTGGCCATGAAGGACCAGCCGATATGTTATGCTCACTTTGGCGAGGCCAAAAGCTCTCATCAGATGTTGAATATATTCCGGGACCAGCTTCTCAGGTGGGAGGCGATTATTGGTGAATCGGTTCGCCAGGGCGGCGACAACGAAGATATCATCAAAAGATGTGTTGAGCTGCTGCTCGAAGAAGACCCGAATCTCTCAGCATTTCATAGAATGGATCCCGATGTTCAAAAGAGAGAGCGCTTTTTCATGACCAACGGCGTTAGAGGGTTTGTGGAATACTTCAATGAGAAAAAATAGATCGCGAGATCCACACGCGATGAACTGGAAAATCTACTGAATGAACGACGCAACCATGAAAAATAATGATTACTTCGAAAAGGCTAATTTCAGGTCCCTCAGCACAGGATGGATATCTACAGCGGTTGATGCCCTTGGGCACGGCCAAGCCTGGAGAGAGGGTCGTGATCTGGGAGATATCCAGCGGCAGAACCCGGAGAGCCCGCTTGGCCTCCATGGGATTACGGCTTGGCGATATCATAGAAAAGTCATCGCCAATACCGGTCAGGGTGGAATTGTCCTGGGTCATGAATATACACGGCTGGCTATCGGCAGGGGGGTCGCGGAAGCGATTGTGGTCTCGCTGGCTGAAGAGGGAGGAGACGCCTGAGGCCGGTAACAGATGTGGGCTTATGCAGCTTTCTGTAAAATTTCTCTGAGTCTGTCCCTGACCCGCCTTATCAGTTTTTCTCCGCTACTTCGGCAGGTGTAACGATCATTTTCTTCCGGGGTGACGGTTTCAGGAGTGTGGCGTAATTTTAGTTTAATGACGGCCATCTGATCGTCTAATACAAATCTCCGGTAGATACGGTTCAGGAGAGGGAGCCTGAACTCTGCCTCGGAAATCGATGCGGCCCAGTCAACAATGTAGGGGAATCCATCGTTTCCAAGAAGGGTATTGGGTGCCCGCTTCAAGTCGCAATGGGCCAGACCCCTTTTGTGGAAGCGGGCCACTAGCTCTTTCAGGCAATGGAAAAACGATTCAGGAAGCCTTATCTCCTTTTCAAGGTTTTCCAGACTCCTCCCGGGAATTTCCTGCAGCACCAGGGCTAGCCCGTCGATGACCTGGTACAAGGCCGGCACCCCCCTGATTCCCTTCAGTCTCCTGTAGGCCTTCTTCTCCCTCCATATGAGGAAACGACCGACCGTATTTCTAAACAGGAATTTATTGACACTGAAATCCTTGACCACGGCCCGCACCCCATTTTCCTCTACAATCCAGATAGCAGGCCGCGTGCTGGAAGGAGCTCTTAAGGTGCAGCTCTTTTTTACTGGAAGATCCGGGAGGTTAAGGGTGTCAAACAATGGCGGTTCATCCCCCTTCATCTTCATGGTATTTGAAATAGGCCGCGCACGTGCCTTCGCTTGACACCATGCAGGGACCGACCGGTGTGCGGGGGGTGCAGGCCTTCCGGAACAGTTTGCAGTCCAAGGGTCTGGCCGCCCCCCTCAGGATCTCCGCACAACGG
>CAZACO010000087.1:7354-10048 GCA_964483185.1 uncultured Desulfobacteraceae bacterium | reverse complement strand
TGATATAATTCTTGCCGGTGGCATGTGTCATGTCCGCAGGATCTGTTGAAGGCCTGAGGAGCCCGGCGTCTGTGTAGAGCAGCTCCAGGTTCGGAAACACGCTCAAGATGTTCATGTGGAATGCCACCCGGAACCCTTCGCGGGTCAATCTCTCTTTGAGTTCGGCGATCCTCCTGTAGTTGGCCCTGACATCGGCTGCGTCCCTGGCCGGCAGATCCAGGATGAGCGATATCTCGAGGAAGATTTCTCTCTTCATGTATCGGATGATATTATCAACGGCCGTGTCGATATCTCTCATGGTATACCCCTTGTCAACCTGACGCAGGGAGACGTCGGACGTTGATTCAAGCCCTATCAGCAGACAGTCAACATAACGGTTCAAAAACTCGATGTAGTCTTTCTTTTTCAGCAACGTGATGCCGGTGTAGATGGTGATGTGGTAGTCGTTGATCTGTTCCAGGATCTCTTGGACCCGGGCCGAATTGCTCCTGAAATAGGAGTCGATAAACCGGATGTGATCAGACCCGAAGCCATTCATGAGATGTCGGATGCCGTCGGCAACCCTCTTAACTTCCTGCCCATCCAGAAAATCCATTTTAGGCAGTTCCCTGTAGGTGCAGAATTTGCACTTTCCATACCAGCAGTGATTGTTGAATCCAAGGTGGACCGGCGCGTCACCCGCACCCCGGTAAAGATCTTTCAAAAAATCCCTCTGGCAGTCATACACCGTGCCGTAATCATTCTGAGTGATGACCGCATCCTTCCAGTCCCGAATGATCTGATAGAGGTCTGTGGTCAGGTCGATGTTGCCTGAGACAATAATCAGGTTTAGAGCGAGTGTTGAGGGCGCGACCCCCATCCGGTTCATGAATTTCCGGATGAAGGCGGGAGACAGCCCGATATTGATGAGGGGGCCCCCAAGCACCACCTTCTTGCCCCTTTCAAGCAGGTGCTTCAAAATGAGTAGGTCACAGAAGTTAAGACAGGTCAGGATGTTAATCTCTGTGTCCGTATCCGTCAGGATATAGGCATCGAAATATCCCTGGGCCATGAACACGTAGAAGATATTGTAGACCATATATTTCTGCTCCAGGAACGATACAACGTTCGGAGAGCATTGGGATTGAGCCTTTGACAGGATCCGGGCATATAGATCCGTATCGATGTGGGAATCAAACGGCCTGACCGGCATATCGCTGAAGGTGACATCGAGCTTTTCATTTCGCAGGAGGTTTTCCGTAATGATTCTCGTTGCCATGGGGTAGAAAGGTTTAAACAACGGGGGATATATATACGTGACGTCCATGATGAACTCTCTGTTTTGACAGTGTGTGAGTTACACGTTCCAGGTTACAGATTTCAGGTCGCGGGTAGCGAATTTTTTCTATCGTCCATCCTATGGTGCTCCGCGATGATCTCTTTGAGGAGCACAAAGAGCGGATCATTCCCCATCCCGTTTTCTGTCGCGGCATTGAGCACCTCGTTCAGGAACATCAAACGCGACCAGTCAAACGGTTTATTCTGAAGCCCCCTGACCTTTTCAGGGGTCAGATCGCCGGGAAAGCTCGGGGGGATGTCATGCCCCAATGCCCTGAAGGCCAACATGGTGCGGACGCACTTGTCGCAGGTACAGCAGTTGGTGTCGGGGGGCGTGCCATACCGGTACTGCCCTTCCCAGCACACCTTCAGGTTGGCGAGCGCTTCGGGCCAGGCGAAGAGGGCTTTTAGCTTCTCCACCCGGGTAAAAATCATGTCGTGATGAATCTCAAAGCTGTTGCTCGAAAGGAGGCGATCGGTCAGGGGGTGGCTTCCCCAGGGAGACAGGTGCAGGTAGGAATGACTGCTCCCCACGAGGCAGCCGCCGCATACCTTGCGGAACAGAGAGGCGGTTGAGGCAAGGACGCAGGCATGAGAGGTCCAGAATCTCTTGATCGAGAGGAGATATTTGAGATTGGTCCTGACATTTAGAAATCTCAAATTCTGGTCGTCTGAAAAGAGCCGCCGGTTCCTTTCAACAACCGTTTTGCATTCCTTGTCATAGTCGATATTGACGTCGAAACCCTCGATATAGAGAAGGGTGTCAATGTCGAACAACTTCCGCTTGATAGGTCCCCGCCGCAGGATGTGATTCAGGGCGCTGAACGTTCCATCCACACCCCCGGAAAAACTGAGCATTACCTTATGATTGACCTTTTCCTCCTCTATTTCCCTGTCGGGTATGATCTCAATCCGTTTGTATTTTTCAGGGAACCATACGCTGAAAACAAGCTGATATTCCTCAAGGTTGTTGAGCAGAGAGCGAGAGACCGGGCCGTGCACCTTCAGTGTGGCCCCATCTTCCATGGCCTTGAGCAGAGCGGCGATCACAAAGGGATCCATCAGGTTATAGGAGCAGTATTCCCATTGATCGAACGGGACGGCGTACCACAGGTTCAGATCCTGATCGTAAGGCCTTGCCAACCAGACATGAATCTTGAATTTGCCGATATCATCACATGACTCTATGGTATCCAAATAAAGGTCCAGATATCTCATCCCTGTCTCCAAAATCCCCTTTTAAGGCCTATAACATACAGTGCCCGGGAAAGAACCCCGGGCACACGGTGTTTTGCCTAACGCGTTCGCAGTTGTCTACAGGTGAACCCCTGCGGTGGGGGACGTCATTTGATGCGTTTCGTCGGATGGCCTGTTGAA
>CAZACO010000087.1:4001-7254 GCA_964483185.1 uncultured Desulfobacteraceae bacterium | reverse complement strand
ATGTGAAGGGCAATCTGCGGGTATTCTCTCACAATTTCGGTGAACTCCTGCTTATGGAGCACTAGAAAACGGGACGCTTCGGCCGTGCGAATCGTGGCAGATCGGACAGCATCTTCAAAAAGCGCCATCTCGCCAAAATAATCGCCGACCCCGATTCGGGCCAGTTCGATTTCCTGGCCCCCTTCCTTCCCCTCCCCCTTGATAACAGAAACATTCCCCTTGACAACGAGGAACATGGTCTCGCCGGCTTCGCCCTCTCTGATGACGATTTCGCCTACCGGATACTCGACTTCCTCTGTCACTGAAGCAACGGCCGCCAATTCGCTCACCGAGAGGCCCTCAAATATATTAATGCCCTTCAGGCGTAAAATTCTGTCTGGAATAGATATTTCCGTTTCCATAGTCTCCTCCATTTTACCGGGGCCGTGATGTTCTCTATCCACGGCACGCAACGCCATCTGTCGAATATATCCATTTTCCGACGCTGTGAATTTTCGGATCGTTTCCGTGTCGACGCCGTCACTCCCCTGCTTTGAGATCAGATTCAGGATCAACACGACTGTGACCCAATCCTCCTCGCCCAGAAGATGAGAGCAGACAGCACCTGTGTCCGCCCCGAAATCGGGCAGTTTGAAATTCTTGACGCCGGCCTTCAAGGTCTCAGCCGGCGGAAGCCCTTCCAAGAGGGGGAGCATGATTCTCGACAGGGATGCATCCATCGAATCATCCAGGGCCTCTAGACTGTTGGATCGCTGGCGATTATTGGCAGAAAAAAGGCCTCGCCAGATGATCCGCATCTGGCCCGTCCGGTCCTCGGTGGCCAAGACCCGAATGACGTTTTCCAGTTCCACCAGCTTTTTGTTTTGCAGGTGATCTATAATCAGGTCCCGCTCCTGGCTTTCAGGAAGGCGTCGAAGCGCTTCCACTTCAGCCACATGGCCGTAACAGCGCTCCACCTGAGAACGGGCGAAACGGAAGATGTCCAGGTCCTTGATGTTGAGGAGGGCTAACAGGTCGAATATCCCCTCGCGGACCTTCCGTCGGGGGATGTTCAGTGATTCAACAAGGAGCCGTTCGTTTTGATAGGGGGCAGTCTGGATCTTTTCTTTAGCCAGTTCATAGACCCGTTCCGAGGCGTCGTCCATTAGTCCGATCACTCTCCTGACGGCATCGTCGTTTTTCAGTTCAAAGGGCTCCAGGGCGGCCAGTCGGACAGCCTCTTCAGGGTGAGAGAGATATTTGACTGCAAACCTGTTTGGCTCCGGGGCCTTGAGGCGGTGAAGGGCGGTTAACATATGGGGAAGTATCGGCTCATTTCCTTTTGCGTCAAGCAACTCCTCCAACCGGGGGATGTAAGATTCATCCCCTGTCTCACCCGACGCGATAACGCCGGCCCTCTTTTCAGAGAGATCATTCGAGCCCAGCCATGAATCGATGACCCCTTTGTACGCTTCAGGGGATTTGCGGTAAAGGCCGATCACCGCGTATGCCTTGATGTCCGGGTCGTTGGTGCTCTCAAAAACCTCCCTGCAGAAATCATGGCAGATCCCGGCCCGAAGGCTGTTGGCCGCCCTCACAACGGCGATGGTCAGGGCGCGGTTTTCAGGGTCGACCAGTTCCCTGAACACGGGGATGGCCTGTTCACCCGCGTCCGGGGAAAGCATGGAGAGGAGTTCGATCCGGGTCTTATCATCATTCTGTTTCAACACCGTTAAGATATGGGTGTCAAGATCCGTCACCCCCTGATTTTTGAGTATGCGCGCATGCCAGAGGCAGTCATCCCCGCGGGACGAAAGAAAGGTCTTCACAAGTCCGGATTGAATATTTTTATCCGCGAAAACGCTCCCCAGGTCTTTTTCTTCCAGAGATTTCAGGTCCAGCATATTCCTTGAGATGAGGTCGAGCAGGATCTGGGAATAGCTCTTTTTGAGGACAAGGCTGGTGAGAATCCACCCCCCAACAAAAATCATGGCCACTATGGAGAGGTACCTGGGGGAAAAAAGCCCTTCAGAGACCATAATAATGCCTGCCCCCACCAATACCCCGATACGAACCACTGTCCCCCTCAAAAAAGGTCTGATCATTGCGCGGTATTCCAGCGGAAACAGCCCCATCAGGACGGCCCTTGCAGGATTGTTCATGGTGGTTCTCAAGACATTCGTCGATACCCTTGCGTACATGGCCGATAAGATGTCAAATCGGAGTAAAAAGGCCAAGAAGACAAGCATATAATTAAAGGGATGAAACATAAGGACAATCGGCAGACCCCAGCGGCCATATACCCTGCCCACAAACAGAAGTATAATCAGGCTGACGATATTCATGCAGCCCCTGAAGTAACCGAAAAAGGAGAGCATTCCACCCTGGGTGGCAAAGGATTCATTGACGACATAGGCGAACTGGTAATTCAAGATCGGGATGATAACATTGGGCAGCAGCGTCAAGAGTATAAGGACTCTGACAAGGGTGGATTCCTTTACAAGAGGGACGATGTTTTTGAATTCCTGTATGATAGAGCCCCGTTTTTTTGCCTTCTTTTCCTTTTTGTCCGAGAGTAACAGAGAAGGAAATCGAACCCCCATCCTTTTCACGACGAAGGCGCCCATGATGGTGGTTACCAGATAGGCGAACATCAAATTGTCCATGGTGATGGCCTTGGCCAAAGGGGGAGTGGCAAAACTGCCGATGATCCCACCTATAACACCTCCGGCCGTGATCAGGGGAAATAGACGTTTGGACTGCCTGGTATTGAAAAGGTCATTGGCCAAATTCCAGAACAAGAGCGCTAAGAGGACTTCATATTGGGCCTTGAGGATATACAGAACAGGATAGATGAGGGTGAAGCCGAGGGGCACCACGAAGCGGAGTGCGGCAACGCTGATTCCGCAAAAGACGAGCATGTAGCTGAGCATTCGGCTCCCCGGGATCTTTGCCATGAGCCCGGTTAGAAACGCCATGATAAAAAAGGTGGATATGGCGTTGGCCACGTTGACGATCGGCAGGTATTCGACGCCGTAACGTTTCAGGAACGCTGTCTCGGCAAAATTGTTAAAGAGGATGCTTGACGTACGGATAAGAAAAAGTATGAGCAAAGCCCAAAAAAAGAGCGAAATTTCATCTTCGTAGATTTTGAGCCATTTGCCGAGGAGTTTGAACATCAGGTCGCCTCACTGTCGAATGGTGAAGAATTCAGTGGGTTAGCCTACATCGTTGGGCGTTACAGTGTCAAGACTTTAAATCCGATCTAACATGA
>CAZACO010000087.1:2706-3901 GCA_964483185.1 uncultured Desulfobacteraceae bacterium | reverse complement strand
GAGAATTTCAGTCCAAGTAATCCTGTCTGAGAGGAGAAAAGACCTCCACCATGACAGAGTCTTCAAGGACCTCCGCTCGATGCACGATGTCGCCGGTCACACACCAGCTATCTCCCGGTCCCGCCTCCAATGTTTCATCCGCCAAAATGAATTTCAACCGGCCGGAGACCAGATATCCGGTCTGTTCGTGGGGATGGCTGTGTTCGGGAACCCTGCTCCCCTTCTTGATCCTGAATTCGCATAAGTGCGTCTTTTCACCATGTACCAGCGTCTTCATCCGCACCCCCTCTGCCAACATCTTGTATCCCTTATCATCCCTTTTATTGAACATCTCATGTCCTCCCTTTATCCCTTATGACCTCGTTTTGCCAAGGTCTCGATGACCTTGATATCAGGTGGAGGGAATGTCAGCGTTGAAAGCTCGTCGATGACAACCCATCTGGCATCCTGGCACTGCAGGGCTAAAGGCTCTCCCTTTAACCAGGTACAGTTGAAAACGTGCAGAGATATCCGCTTATCAGCATACTCATGGTCCACCGTCAGAAGCGGTTCGTCCACCCTTGCCTCAATCCCCAATTCCTCCTCTATTTCCCGCTCGAGGCACTCCCTGAGGTCCTCCCCTTTTTCTTTTTTACCCCCAGGGAACTCCCAGAATCCCTCAAGATGGACGCCTTTCCGGCGTTTAGCAATGAGAACCTTCCCATCTTTCCAGATCAGTCCGGCAGTGACATCATAGTGAGGTTTTTTGTTTTCAAGGACCCTGTTCACTCATCATCGCTCCCGCCCACGCCTTTCAATCTTAACCTGAGGTATGCCTCTGAGGCCTCGGCATGCTCAGGGGATATATCCATAACCCGCTTATAGGCCCTCGCGGCCCCTGCGATATCATTGTTCTTCTCCCTCAGCCTTGCTAAATCCAGCCACAAATTGAGGTCGTTGGGTCGCACTTTTAAGATTTCTTCCATCTGCTCCATGGCTTGGCCCTCCTTGCCGGTCTTCAGGCAAGCGAAGATCAGATATTCTCTGAAAGTGGCCGATCGGGGGTGCGCCTTTACTGCCTTCTTCATAATGCGAAAGATTTTTTCATAGGCCTCCTTGGCCCGTAAGCTCTCAAATATATCCTGGATCAGCGGATCGACACCTTCAGGTTTTTCCGTCAGGATCTCTTCCATCTGACGGATGGCCTGATCATCTT
>CAZACO010000087.1:0-2606 GCA_964483185.1 uncultured Desulfobacteraceae bacterium | reverse complement strand
ACATAGGTTTTGAAATAGGGTAACGCAGCTTTGAGGTTGCCTTCTTCGTATTCGAGGGCCCCTAAATTGTATATGACCGTATGGTCCTTAGGATTCAAGGAAAGAATCTTCTGGTAAATCGTCCTCAGGGCCTTTTTGTCACCTTGCCTTTCCAGAACCTGGGCCATCAAGACAAGGGCATCCATCGAGTCCGCCTTTTTGTCCAAGACCTCGGAAAGATACGCCCTGGCCTTTTTGTATTTTCCTTTGTCCATAAAGCTCTGGGCCAGCTTCAGTCGCCCTTCAAGATCCCCCGATTTCAGGGTGATGGCATTATCCAGATAGAAATTCGCTTTTTCTTTTTGGTTGATCTTTTCATAAAGAAAGGAGAGGTTGTAGTGAAGGTTTGCATCCTTCTGGTCTAATTTGGCCGCATTAAGATAGGCGTCAATCGCCTTCTCATAGCTACGGGTCTTTGTATAGAGATATCCAAGGGTCTTGTAGGTCTGGAGCCTCTCTCCCTCGTCCATCTGTTTCAACAGGACCTCGTATTCCTGGATGGCCCCGTTCCAGTCTCCTGCTCCCTCTAATGTTTCTGCCAAGGCTTTCCTCGCTTCAAGATCGTCTGGTTTCAGCTCGATAATCTTTTTGAGGATCAGGATGATCCCGTTCTGATCCTTCATCTCTCTGTATACTTGAAGGAGTTCTGTTAACGTCTCGGTGTCCTCATTTTTTGCCGCCATCCTTTCAAGCATCCCGGCGGCCTGTTTCCATTTTTTGAGGGCCTTGTATTCATCAAGAAGGGAACGGTTGAGCTGGCTGTTTTCAGGTGAGAGACGCTGACCGCGCTCGAGAAAGGCCAACCGCCGATCGCGGTCAATAATCCTGTTGGCCTTATCCAGCCAGTCTTCGGTATAAGGCTGGACGACCCAGATCACATGTCCGATATCTTCGTTATAGTGCTTTACGCGAATCAGAAATTTGTAGCGATCAAATGCTTCCCGTTGAGGCAACAGGTCGGAGAGGGTCAGCGCTTCGTATCGAAGCGCGTTCACATCAAGACCCTTGGCGGACAGGCGAACGTCTAAATTGAAGGGGATGTTCGTGGATATGGAGAGAATCTTGACCCTGTCATTGGGATGAAGGGAAAGGGTTTCTCCGGATAGGATCTTTCGAATGTCCTGATTGACGCTGATGGAGATGAAATTAAGACGGGCGGAATCGGTGATCTTGTCGCGCCACAGCCACCATCCACCGGCCAAGGCACTTATCACTAAAAAGATTACCACCCAAAAGGTTCGCCTGCGTTGGGCTTGTTTTTTCTTGCTCTTTATGGGCAACAGGTAACCTCAAAGGATTGACGGTTCAAGCCATCCCTTTATGGACCCATTGAAAATCCTCAAGCTCACTTCCTCTTGGCCCGCTTCCCAAATTTGCCTTCCCAAATAAGAAGGACCGGGCTTGCCACAAAGATAGACGAATAGGTCCCTACAACGACCCCAACCAATAAGGCAAATGCAAAGTCATGGATAACGCCCCCGCCCAAGATAAAGAGGGCCAGGATAACGATCAGGGTAGTGCTGGAGGTAAGGATGGTTCGACTCAGGGTTTCATTGATGCTCATATTCATGGTCTGGTCAAAGGGCCTTCTCCTGAAACGCCTCAGATTCTCCCGGATCCTGTCAAAGACAATAATGGTGTCGTTGAGCGAATATCCCACAATCGTGAGAAGGGCTGCAATAATTGAAAGGGATATCTCCCTGTCTGTCAGGGCAAAGACGCCAACCGTGATGATAACATCATGGATCAGCGCGATGATGGCGCCCAGTGCGTATTTCAGATTCAAAAACAGGCACAGGGTGAGTGTGACGATCAGGGCGAGCAGGATGAGCCAGGTCACGCTGACGCCGAATCTGGATGTAATGTAAACCACAAAGGCCAGGGAAATCGCCATGATGATGGACATCAACCACTTGAGTTCAAATCGCCCTGAAATATATATGGCAATGAACAGGAGGGCATAAAAAATGGCAAACAGGGCCTTCTGTCGCAGGTCGTCGCCCACCTTGGGTCCAACCATCTCCACACGCCTGATTTCCACGCCCTTCCCGAATTCAGCATTCAGGGCCTGTTCCACACGGTCGCTTAAACCGGTCATTTCAACGTCCGTCTGCCTGATCCGGATCAGGTATTCGAATTGACCGGCTTCGCCGAATTCCTGGACAATGCTGTCTTCTAATTGAACCGGGCTGAGGGCCTTTTTGATCTCGGATGGAGACATCTTTTGGGCCAGTTTGATCTGGACCAGCACGCCCCCTGAAAAATCCACGCCGTAATTGGGTCCACCCCTCCATATGAGTAGAAAAATGGTGGCAATAATCATCATACCGGAAAGCGTGAATGCGACGTGGCGCTTTCCGATAAAATCAATGTTAATCCCTGGCTTTATAAATTGCATGTGTTGACTCCGATTGTTTCGAGTGCATATTGAATATATGTGGAATCACGCGTGATGAGTTCCTGCCCTGTTTCCTAAATACTGATCCTTTTTACGTTCCGCTGTACATAGAAATAATCGAAAATGATCCTGGTTACGAAGATAGCGGTAAAGAGACTTGCCACGATAC
>CAZACO010000086.1:0-10081 GCA_964483185.1 uncultured Desulfobacteraceae bacterium | reverse complement strand
CAACGTCTTCGTCGAGCTGTACACTGATCGGATCGAAGTGATCAGCCCCGGCGGTGAGAGAGCAAGTCGTGGGGCAAGTCACAGGGCAAGTCACCCCAGAAGCCGTGGCCCATGATGAGGCCCATGATGAGGCCCATGAGCCCATGACGGAGATCGAACTGAAACTCTTGGCGGCATGCGCGCAAAACCCGAAAAGCACGCCAGATCTTCTGAAGATCCTGGGATATAAGTCACGGACGGGAAACTATAAAAAGGCACTTTCCCGACTCCTTTCACGTAGCCTTCTCGATATGACAAACCCACAAAAGCCCAGGGCCAAAAGCCAACGCTATCGGATTACATCGCGGGGCAAGAAATGCTGGATAAGTACCACAAAAGTGAGGCAAACGGTAAATGAAGCTGAAGCAGACCATTTTGGCCGTAATTCAGTTGTTGCATTTTTTGCAATAGTTCGAGACGAGGACGGGCAACACGGAATGAGAATGACGGATTGAACCTCCGGCCATTTTACGACACAATTTGCGACATGCAGTTGTTGTGATTTTCCTAAAATGAGAACATAAGGTACATAACCCCATGCCGAAAAAGAAAAAACGACGGAAGCGGTTTTCCGATCTGACCTGGGACGATATCGAAAAATGGGCCGGCGGGAAAATTGTCTCCCGGGGCAAAAATTATCAGCGCCAGGGGCGTGTTTCCGATCTGGCTGTAACGGAGGACGGCAGTCTGATTGCCTGGGTGATGGGTACGAGGCGCTATGCCACGCGGGTGACCATGGATGAAGACGGCCTGCCGGATTCAACCTGCACGTGCCCCTACGAATTGGACTGTAAGCATGGGGTCGCCGTAGTGCTCGAGTACCTGGAGTCGGTGGAAAACAACCGGCCTGTTCCTAAAGTCAAGCAGGATGATGATCGGCTGGAACTGTTGGAGGATGACGACTGGGATGAAGCGGATGAGGATGAAAGCGCCATGTCCGAGGATATGCGACAGGGTATCGACGCCTTTCTAAAGGGGAAGACCAGGGCCCAGCTCATCGAACTGATCCATGAGCTTGCCGCAGAGTACCCGGAATTGATAATAGAAATGTCAGACCGTCAACAGCTCGTCTCGGGCGACATCAAAACCCTGGTGTCGCGTCTGCGCAAAGAGATCCGTGACATCGGGGATGAACCCGGCTGGCAGAACTACTGGAACGACGAGGGCCATACGCCGGACTATTCGGGGATTCGCAGGAAGCTTGAGACGCTGCTCGAGGCTGGGCATGCCGACGATGTGTTGACATTGGGCCGGGAGTTGGTGACAAGCGGCACCCGTCAGGTGGAGGAGAGCAACGACGAGGGCGAGACTGCCATGGAGGTTGCCGACTGTATGCCGGTGATCGTCAAAGCCTTGGACCGGTCGTCCCTTGATGCCGTTGAGAGACTAACCTGGGCCCTGGATGCGGTTCTCGAGGATCAGTTCGAGGTGTGCGAGGCCTTTGCGGAATACCTTCATCGGCGACACCCCAAGTCCGCATGGCACGCGCTTGCAGACCGGCTGCTGGGGCGATTAAAAGGGCTTAAAGGTCCCAGGAACGTTGATGATTTCAGCCGGAAATACGAACGCGACCGGCTGAGCGACTGGGCCATTGATGCCCTGGAGCGCGCGGGCCGTGAGGATGAAATCATCCCCTTGTGCGAAGCCGAGGCCCGCAAAACAGGAAGCTTTGACCGGCTGGTCCAGCGGCTCATTTCAGTGAAGCGCTATGAAGAGGCCGACCGATGGATTCAAGAAGGGATTCGCGCCACCGAGAAAAAATGGCCGGGTATCGCGTCGAACCTGCGGGGCAAACTGCGAGAGATACGCACCCGCCAGAAGAACTGGCCTGCGGTGGCGGCCATGCAGGTCGAAGCGTTCGTGCGTTATCCCTCGCGACAGGCCTTTACGGACTGCAAAAAGGCCGCAAGCAGGGTCAAGGCCTGGCCCAAGGTGCGGGAACATCTATTGCGGTACCTTGAAACAGGCAAGTTCCCATGGAGCCAGAAGGGGTGGCCCCTCCCGGAGTCCGGATTGGACCGGCCGGGTGCGAATCAGTGGAATCAATTTCCCTTGATCAAGGATCTGATCGACATTGCCATTTTCGAAAAAATGCCCGACCAGGTGCTGAGGTGGTACGATCAGCGTCCTAAAGACCGTTTTGGGTGGCACGGGATGGATGAAGATGCCATTGCCACTGCCGTTGAAACCCACGCGCCGGATCGGGCCGTGGCCATGTGGAAGAGCAAGGCGGAACGCTTGATTGCGCAGGTCAAGCCCAGCGCCTATCAGGAGGCGGCCAAGCACCTGCGAAACGCCGCCAGGGTCATGCTTCGGGAAAAAAAGTCGGCAGAGTGGCAAAGCTATCTGAAGGGGTTGAGTGAACAGCACATCCGCAAACGTCGTCTCATAGAGATCCTGGATGGCTTGGAAGGAAAACCCATCGTGAAAAAAAGGCGCTGACAGACATCCATTACGATACCAAACCATACATGGACCTATGGAGTAGCGCAACAGGAGCATCCATTCGGGATATGCCAATATTTCACGGGTGGCGTTGGAGGATGTGTTTGATAGGCTTAACGCTCTTAACCACCATATTCATATAGATGTTCGTCTTTTTTGCTCTTTTGACCGAGTTTTTTAAGAAAAGGAGGGGGACTATGAAGGCACTTGTTTTGTACGATTCGCTGGGCGGCAACACGGAGAAGGTAGCGGAACGGATTTACAGCACCTTGGGGGAGGGAGGTGTCGAGAGCGAGTTTGTCAAAGTCTCCGGGGATACTGATCTGGAGCTCTTCGATTACGACCTTCTGTTCCTGGGTTCCCCGGTCATAGCCTGGGGACCGACGAATACAATGAGAGATTTCGTCATGAAAAAGCTCAGGGAGTACCACAAAACCAGGATACAGCCTTCGGCCCCGCTCAGGCCGGGAAAATTTGCCGTGAGCTTCTGCACTTTTTCGGGCACTCACATAGGAGAAAACGAGGCAGTGCCTCTGACAAAATGGTTCAGTTCTTTCTTGGGGCACTTAGGGTACCAGGTAATGGGCGAGTGGAACATTGTCGGCGAATTTCACAAGACAGAGGCGCCCAATATCAATGGGAGGATGGGTGATATTCGCGGACGTCCCAACGAGAATGATCTCCTGGACGTTGAAAACCGAGTTAAGGGTCTTTTAACGAGTTTTGCGGCCTGGATGGCATAGAGGCTTTCGCAATATTTCGTTGACACTTATTATTTCAGATATCATGAAAATATGTTACCAGTTTGAATCTACCCGCTTCAGCACCAACATCCATCTTTTTTCATCAGTCACTTCCTCGGTATCGTGGCTGAAACACTCCGGGCAACTGTCCTGTCTCTCGCCCATGAAGCGGTGCCCAAAGGAGTGACGTTTCATCGTTGAACTGCGGAAATATCCTTTTAAACCAAGATCGTCGGCAGGAGGGGACTACCATGGAACTGAAAGATGTAATCAAAACGCGACGCAGTGTGCGCAAGTACAAAAGCAAGCCGGTGTCAAAAGAAATTATTTTAGAGCTTTTGGAGGCGGCAAGCCTTGCGCCTTCTGCAACAAACCGTCAACCCTGGGAATTCGTGGTTGTTCACCGTTCTTATCTGGATAGCCTCGACCAGATATTGCGCGAGGCTTTTACCGAACGGGTCTCTGATATAAGCGAAGACGCCATGCGGCAGGCAATCAAGGATCTGTCAATCCCCGTGGATGAGAACGGGGATAAACTCAAGGGTCTCGGCTATTTTTATCGTACATTGGGGGGTGCTCCTATCGCGATAGTTGTCTGTGTACCCAAGGAGTCGGAACCATGGACATGGAAAAATAGCATAAGCGACGCTGCTGCCGCCATCGAAAACCTCTTGCTGGCTGCATGGGACAAGGGACTGGGGACTTGCTGGCTGACGGGTCCGCTAAAAACACGTGCCCATATGATTGCCTCATTCTTGGATATCGCTGAAGATTTTGAGATCGTGGCTATAGTGTCTTTAGGATATCCAGACCATAGGCCAGCCATGCCACCCAAACAAGACATAAATCAAAAGGTCAAATGGCTCGGATTTGATTAAGGGCTCGCGCAAAAATAAGTTATTTTTGCGTGAGCCCTAAGGTTCATGGGCGAATCGGATCCATCAATGTAAAGCTTCATGGAGCGCTTTCTCATTAGGTTTCCGAAACTGAGAACGTTCCAGCACCCTGCGGGGGAGGATGAAAAAGCTGGGCATTCCTCATGTAAAAAAAAGATGATACCCCGCCGCAAGCAGCGGGGTATCATCAAAAGCATTGAGCGCCCCAAGGGGCGGGGAATACAACCCTTGTCCGCCTCTGGCGGATTCAATAAATCGGAAGATACTTTATCGGCTCTCCTCATCAGACTGATCAAAGCGAGGGCCGCCGCATACGACGCCGGCCCTCAGGCTTCTGTACCTCAAGACGCATAGACGGATGAAGCCGCCTCCAGGCCGCCCGGCCGGACGCTGACACCCTGGGCCTTGAGGATGGTCTCCAAGGCCGAGAGAAAAAGGAAGACGTTCCTGCGGCGAGACGCATGACCCATCAGGCCCACCCGCCATACCTTGCCTGCAAGGGCCCCTAACCCCCCGCCAATCTCCATGCCGAAGTCGTTCAACAGGGCCTTTCGAACCTTCAGGTCATCCGCCCCTTCCGGGATACGGACGGCGTTGAGCATCGGGAGCCGTTCCCCTTCTGCGACGAGCATGGAAAGTCCCATCGCCTCTATCCCTGCGACGAGGGCCCTGTGGTTTGACATATGACGGGCAAACCGGGCCTCGAGCCCCTCTTCTGCAATGATGCGCAGGGCCTCTCGGAGCGCATAGATCATGTTGATGGGGGCCGTATGGTGGTACTTCCTGTCCGCTCCCCAGTAACTGCTGACCATACTCATGTCCAGATACCAGCTGGCCACCGGGCTTTTCCGTTCCCCAAGGACCTTCATGGCCGCAGGGCTGAATGAGATCGGGGAGAGCCCGGGCGGGCAGGAGATACACTTCTGGGTCCCGCTGTAGGCCGCGTCGATGCCCATCCTGTCCAAGGCGACCTCCATGCCGGCCAGGGATGTCACCATGTCCACGAGAAACAGGGCGCCGGAGGCCTTTGCAATGGTACAGAGGTCTTCGAGGGGCTGGCAGACACCGGTGGAGGTCTCGGCGTGAACGACCGC
The DNA here is from genome assembly GCA_964483185.1 of uncultured Desulfobacteraceae bacterium. Lineage (GTDB taxonomy): Bacteria > Desulfobacterota > DSM-4660 > Desulfatiglandales > Desulfatiglandaceae > CAZACO01. The sequence goes on along the minus strand of CAZACO010000086.1, from coordinate 4,864 downwards.
AAGGACCTTCGGATGCTTCCCCTTCACGGCCTGACGCACGGCGTCCGGATCGATGGTCTTTCCCCATTCGGCGTCCACCCGAATCAGTTTTCCGCCCAGGCGGTTGACAATGTCACACATCCGGGTCCCGAAAACCCCGTTCACACAGACGACGACCTCGTCTCCCGGTTCGACCAGGTTGACAAAACAGGTCTCCATGCCGGCGCTGCCGGTCCCTGAGACCGGTATGGTCAGCGCATTACCTGTCTGAAAGAGAAACCGGAGCAGGCGCTGGGTTTCATCCATGATGGACAGAAACACCGGATCAAGGTGGCCGATACAGGGGGCAGACATGGCCTGCAGGACACGTGCGGGAACATCGCTCGGACCCGGACCCATCAAGACCCGTTCGCCCGGATCAACATCTCTGAAATCACTTGCATTAAAGCTCATTTTGACCTCCTCTCGATATGAATAAGTTAGGCATCCTGCTGTAGCTGAGAAACCTCCAGACACGGCTACAGGACAAAGGGAGTATAGGGAAGAAACAGATGGGTGTCAACTATGGGTCAATCTCTGTAAAAACCTTGCTCAGTTCTCTCTTGGGAATTCCGAGGCAGTACAGAAGGTTCATGATCTGATCGCTGCTGAGGAATCCATCTGTCTGGATGCTCTCTTTACCAGGTTTGAACGCGATAGAGAGTCCTGCATTCTTGATAAAATGAGAGCGGGTGGAACCGTCGCCGATGGCAATGACCTGGTCCTTGCTGATCTTTTCCACGTTCATGATGAATTCAAGGATTTCCTCCTTTGTATCGCCGGTAATGACAGGCTCCTCCAACGCGCCGGTGATGATCCCGTTTGGGTCAACCTGGAGGGTGTTTGAGAACGCATAGTCCACCCCGGCCTGCTTGAAGACCTTTCTGACCAGAAGATCAAATCCGGATGACAGGAGTGCGATCTTGAAACCCATCGATTTCAATACCCGAATCAGCTCGAATGACCCGGGGGTCAACCGGAGGATGTCACTGAATCTCTCGAAATCACTGACAGGCATGCCTCTCAGCATCTTTGCGGTTTCGGCAATGGATTCTACCTGGCCTTCGCCGCCATTCTGAGACCGGATCGGGTGATCCTTTGACGGGACCTCCCCTCTTACCTTTTCCATAAAACCTTGAAGGGAGAAATCATCAAGCAGGGTCGATTCCAGGTCGAACACAACGAGCTTTTTCATCTTGCTGAAGATATCTTCGCTTTGAATGACCACGCTCTGGTTCAGTCCGGCACACAGGTCTTTCAGCTCGCCTTTCCATGTGTCCACGGCCTCACTCCGCTCCGATGCAGTATCAACGGTCATTCTGCTAACATCGATCAACATCTCCATTGAGAAGAACTTTCCCCTGGCAATCATCCTGCAGGTTTCTATATTAATGTTCTTTTTCAGAAAAAAACCTGAGATGCCCGCGATGATCCCTGGGCGATCCATGCCCAGGACCGTGACCGAATGGTTTTCCTTTTCAGATGAACAGGCGACCTCCTGCTCGTCATATGCACCCACGACAACCTTCAACCCGGTCTCATCTTCGATGCTTTTCAGGCTGTCCAATATAGATGGCATCGGACCGATCGAACCAGGAAAGGCAATAACAAGGAATATGGAAAACAGACCCCTCCGGCAGCTTTCCTCTACATCGATAATGTTTCCCCCTAACTCGAATATTTTCTTCGTTATCATGGAAACCAGACCGGGGGCGTCAAGGCCGATGGCTGAAAGATTGATCATTCTCTGGTTACGGGTCATGTCACACCTCTCGTATGAAGGTTCAAAGGTTCAGGGGTTCAGACGTTCAAGGGTTCGAATCAGAAATGATTCATGCTGTCTTCCTAATCGAAAAAAACGTACAACTCCTCCTGATAATATCTTCCATTCAGGATCTGTCCCGGCCCGAACCGCCTCAACTTCCTTTTTTTCAAGAAATCGGATAATCTCGCGTTGATCTCCTCTAAAGAGATCTGTTTTTTGAACAGGGTGATCGGAATATTTGCATTGATCGGCCGGGCCGGGATCAGATGGCGTGTCGCCTTTGGTGCGAAGCGTTTATCCCTGTTGACGGCATCCACCACCATCTCCTTGGATATCTGGGGTGTCCAGATGACGATTTCGTCCGGTCTCAGTCCACGACAGAACGTCTCATTCTGTACAGTCTGACAAGGGACATAGTCCAGGGTTTTCCCGTCCCGGATGAGCCGCTCTTGAATCGTCTCCACAAGATCGTATGCGCTGACAGCGTCATGTACGACCTCCTTGTGGAAGCGAACAGATGCAAAAAAATCGCCCTGCTGGATGCCACACTGAAACCTGTTTTCTTCTAATGTCCTTCTTAACGCCTCCCTGTCGTCCACCTGCTGCAGCTCGCCGTTCATCTCTTCAACAAGCCGTCTCAATGAATCCGCTTTTTGGATCCTCCCCAATCGCCTGAACCAGTAGCGCAGCTGAACCGCTGCATTAAAATAGTCGATCTTGCAGACCAGAATATAGTTAAATCCCAATTTCCTGAAGACAAATGCACGATGATGCCCGTCCAAGACCATCTGATTTTCGTCAACAATGATCGGGTTCTGGAGATTCGCCCAGTTCCTGAATTCCAGAACCAGCTCATCGGCCTGTTCGGGGATAACGTCTTCATGCACCCGCAACGATTCCACCGGCACAATTTCCAGCTGCAATCTGAGGGTTCCTGTATCAATAGAAAACATTCTCTGTAACCGTTCACCGGTTCAGGGTTTCCCGCTGAAAACGGGATTCAGGGTTAACGTTCATGACGAAAAAGAATCGCTGGAAAACGGCCCCGCCAGCAACAGGCCTTCGGAATAGAACGACGTTGTGGGCATGAGTGAAGGAAATACTGCATTTTAAAGGAAAATTCAACCTATTAGATCAGGACTGTATAGAGAGTTGGACAAACCGTTCGCGACGTGCCCTTACAAACTTGAGGTTCAATCTGAATTCAGTTAGGAAGTGAAACAAAACCAAAGCCGATCGCGGATACTGGGAATTTGCCTTCACCCTTGATATGTGGTAAATAAACAATAACATGTCGCATCAGGACGAGCAAGACCCACTACCCCAATATATAGTGTTCGTCAGAACAGTAGTCCATATTTATGGGCTTTGGATGATGGCATATCTCAGGTTTTTAGTGCCAAGAAATCTTTGAGATTTCCAAAACATCTAACAGACGCGAAGTGGAGAACAGACCAAGTACGAATTCCTGCAAAGCCGATTTTTCTTGACTTATGTGCGTTTTTAGCATTTCATTTTTAGCAAATATTCTCACCAACTATGCAACCTTTATCCAGGGGGTTATCCGTGGTAAATCTCCTCAAAATGGTCACACCCGGCTCCTGACGGGATGAGGTCCTCCTGTCGGGAGACACACAGACACTGCCAAACAAAGCCAAACTCATCGTGAGATGAGGACGGAAAGCCATGGGTCTTGATTTTCATTCAAGGCATTTTCTTGTCTGAAAGAGATAGCCGGGCTGCCGAATGTGACATCGATAAGGTCACGTTAAGGCAGTCCGGCTTTTTTTCTCCGAACATCGAAAGAGAAAGGAGAAGATCATGAAACTGCTAGGTAACCTAACGCTCTTTTTGTTTGTATCCGTCATTGTTATGTCATCGCCGGCAATGGCATTGGATCCTGAAAAGGTGGCAGTCACTCCCGAATTGGCAGCTTTATATGCGGATTTCTTTCCAGCCGGCATTTTTCAAGCCACCGATGGGGTATATGTAGCCCGTGGCTACAACAGGGACAACCCGGTACTGATTGAGGGTACAGACGGACTTATCGTCATCGATCCAGGGGAGAGCATCCCCGCATCAGAGACGGTCAAGAGCGCATTCAATGAGCAGTTGAATAATATATTTGAAAGGAAACCCGTAAAGGCAATCATCTATACCCACCACCATGACTGCCATATCCATGGGGCCTCTGTCTTTGCCGGTGCTGACACGGAGATTATTGCTCATGAGAACCTGGAATCGATATTGTTCTATGACTGGTTTAGTCAGGTGTATCCAAGCAGACATGTGGGCGGCGCTTACATGTCTGGAGCCCTTTTTGCCGGCGATCCTGACTGGTACGCAGGATGCGGTCTTTTTGCCGTGCAGATTTCAGGAGACTCGGGCTACTTGCCGCCGACCAGAACGGTTCACGATAAACTGGAGATAACCATTGCCGGGGTGAATTTCATCTTGTATTCAGCGCCCGGCGAAACCCGTGATGTGCTGGTCATCTGGCTGCCGGACAAAAAGACCCTGGTCCAGATAGCCAACCTTTATCAGTCGTTCCCGGCAATTACGACACTGAGGGGGGCAGTCCCCAGAGACCCCTTGTCATATGTTAGCAGCATAGATTTGTATCGCAGTCTCAACCCTGAATGCCTGGTATTAATCCACGGCCCCAATCCCGTTATTGTGGGGAAAGAGAAGATCAGCAGTATCTTTACCAACTATCGTGATGCCTTGCAGTTTGTTCACGATCAGACGGTGCAAAACATGAACAAGGGATTGACCCCGGGGGAGATCAAGGAAGTGATCAAGTTGCCGGATCATCTCGCCGCAGATCCTTTCTTGCAGGAGACGTATGGGCAAATGGACAGGAATATATATGAGATTTTCTGGTGGTACAGAGGGTATTTTAGCGGCAAATGCAGAGACCTGTTCCCGCAATCGCCCAAGCAGGAGGCCCTGATGGCGGCCGAACTGGCAGGCGGGGTGGAACAATTGGCAGATAAGGCAGAAAGCGCCCTGCAAAATGGCAATCTGGTGTGGGCAATGGTGCTTGCTGACGATGTTCTTCTGCTCGATCAGGAAAATGTT
>CAZACO010000085.1:0-10127 GCA_964483185.1 uncultured Desulfobacteraceae bacterium | reverse complement strand
TCCCTCCGATGCCACTTGGCCGATGCTTTTTTTGTCTAAATGCCCATCCTCATAGATATCAATCTCGTGGGAATCATCCAGGAGCTTTTCAAGATCTCCCTTGGCCTCATGTGCCCCTAAGTTCCCCATAAGCCATGCCGCATAACCGCGTACGGCGGGATCGGAATCTTCAAGGTAGGTAAAAAAGTGAAAGGTGTGTTTGCGGAGAAGATCCGGCCTTGACGTGGCCACCCTGCCAATGGCTTGAAGGGCCTGTGCACGCCTTGTTTCATCGGCTAAGTACTGGTATAACTGCGGGACATATCCGGCAAACAGATCCGGACGATGGCTGATAATTTCGCCGATCGCCTCAAAGGCCCCCCAGGTAAAGGCGGCCGTATCGGTAATAGCGTAAAACAAGGCCTGGAGGAGTTTGGAAACGGCACCGGGATCTTCCTCGGCAATAACAGCGCACGCCCTGCCTAAAATCTCCGCGGCCCTCTTCCGGAACAGATCGTCGCCCGAATAAATCAGCCGCTGAAGATTTCGGATGATCCTCTTGTCTTCTCCGGCAACGTCGAGTATCGGTTCAACCCGAAATTCCCTTACGAGCGCTTCAATCTCCTTTTTGGACACAGACATCTTTCCGGTGCGCGAGGCCCGATGTTTGAGTGAAACAGGAGAGGGTTTGGCCCTCTCCAATCTCTGGCGGATGCCATTCGCGGTAACCTCCAGAACATCCTCATGCAACCTGACGAAGAAAAGGACCCCGGATATCCGCCTGCTATCCATGAATCCTCCCGGAACAATCAGATGCCTGACATAATCATAATGCTCAACCAGTTCCTGTGTGTAATCCTCCTCTGGCAGGAGGTTCCAGGCCAGGTCCCAGTCCATATTGCACCCGAACACCAAGGCCTCGATCATGGCGGATCCCTGGTTATGCCCGGTTTCATCGCAGGCATACACCGCTCCACAGGAACAGGATCCGACCGGCATCTCCCCCGGTCTGCGCGTTGTCAACTCCTTCGGTCGTTCGATCAGAAGCCCGCAGAAGGGACAGCTTGGCGGCCGGGTTGTGGTCTTTCCGATAAATTTGCTTTCAAACATCTTTGGTTATATCTCTTTTCAATGGTTGGCCAGGGAGGGCAAAACTCCTTGAATCCTCGTCATATTCAAAGTCAACAATATCGAGTCCAGATCGACTGGACTTAAACTCGATGACCCAGTTTTTATATGGGTCCCCGGCGAACTCACAGTTAATGGTTCCGTTTCGTGCGTGCATCATCATAAGCCTTGGCACGACATCTTCCTGGAAGACCTCGGCGATCCGAATCCGGTCATCGTCATTCAGTTCCTCTTTGAGAGGAGGAGGGGTAGGGTCTTGATCTCTCATTTGGCCGGCCCGGGCAGGTCAAGAGTCATACATTGGTTGGAATCTCCACATGATTTTGCGGTGATCTTGGGTTGGTTGCCGCCGGGACCTACACCGATCGCATAGTTGGTCCTACTGACTACCCGTTCAATCGATTCGGCCTTGCACTTGGGGCAGGTCATATCCACCTGTTCGTCCGAGCCCATGAAAAGTTTTTCAAATACCTCGCCGCACTCCGCACACCTGAATTCAAAAATGGGCATTGTCTTACTCCTATTATATAAGGTATGTTACACGATTATAGACACCGGGCAGGGCAAAGTCAAACCATGATCCTCTCATTTCACCCATGTCTTGATACGGATATCCAGATCATCCTTGGAGACCGGAGGGTTGATTCCCAAATCCGCAAGTGCATCGAGAAGGCCGATGCCATTATCCTCCCCCAGGCATGCACCCAGAATCTTTACGAGATCTGCGTTACTTCTACTGCACATATATTTCCCAACTATGCTGCGCGTATCAAATATCCTGGCAAAATCGGTCAGAGCCTCATGTTCGAAGATTTTCATCTCCCCCACCCCGAGACACTGCGCTGGCGGGACGCTGAGGATTTCAAGGAAGCGCATCCCCCTTCGTCCGCCCCGCCCCACGAGATACCCTTTTTGATAAAAGACAATATGAGCCACGAGGCAGAGGGTGTATTCGTTGTTGAAAATGGAAACTCCTTACGGGAAGCGCTGGACAGGCTTGCCATACGGGAACAATCGGGTCTGAAAGGATTTGTCACTCAGGCGTATATCCCTTGTAACGGGAATGCCCTCAGGGCGGTCATTATTGGAGAGAAGGTCCTCACCTACTGGAAACGTCCCAATAAACCGGGACAGGAGATCACCACCATCAGCCGGGGGGCCATCATCGACCCTGAGTGGCAGCTGGACCTTCAAGAAAAGGGGAAGGTTCAGGCCCTCCTCCTTTCCGATAAAACCGGAATCAATCTGGCGGCCATCGATTTTGTGTTTCCTATCGCGGACAAAGACCCCGAGCCCCTTTTTTTGGAAATCAATTACTATTTTGGCAGACGGGGCCTGGGCGGGACTGAAAAATATTATCGTCTTCTTTACCAAGCGGTTCAAGATTGGATCGAGAAGATCGGGTTGGACCCGAGGTCAATAAAACTCGTATGAAAGCTGATGGCTGATGCGCTGAGGCCGATAAGCTGGTTGGCATTGAACCGGAAGTGCTGGAGCTTTGATAGGGTAGACAGTCTGGAGACCCGCCCGGAGACGGAACCTCGGTACTGGATATAACGGATTTGGGATGGTCCGTTTCCAGCAAGACCACACCAGACCTTATTCTTTTTGATCCCCCCTATTTCAGTAAAAGGGCCGAAGACCATGATGAAGGAAGGCATGCTCGCTTCAGACAAACTCCATTGCCAGAAGGGTTACGTCATCGTCGAATCGGTCATCGCCCTTCCACAGTCGAAGATTTCTGCCGATCCCCTCCAGCAACTCCTGGAGAGTGAGATCTCGCCCCTTTTCCAGCAGTTCTGTTAGGCGTTTTCCTGTAAATTGATCTTTTTCATTGTTAATGCATTCCGTAACACCGTCAGAGTAAAGAATAAGCCGGTCTCCTCTGCTCAAGTGTAACTCCTGCTCTTCGTAATCAACATCCGGCAGCACACCGACCGGGAATCCGCCTTCACCTATAAATGATACCTTGCCCCCCCTTTGCAGGTATATCGGATGCGGATGGCCTGCCTGAGTGAATCTTACCCGACCACTCCCGGTATGGATAATCCCGTATATTATCGTAAAATATTGCATGGTATCATCATCGGCCTGAAACCATCGGTTGAGGTCTCCAACGACCCTTGCGGGTGATTTTATTTCAGAATAGGGATGGTCCGGAATAGAATGCTTCAATCTATTTCCATGGACATCTGTTGGTGAGAGGACCCTGCTCAATGTAACGGAAAGGAGCGCCGCGGGTATACCATGACCCGCCACATCAAGGATGTAAAACCCGATATGATCTTCGTCAAGTGGAAAGTAATTCAAAATATCACCGGCGACAAAGGCGGAGGGCATGAACAACCAGTCGAAGCGGACACTTTGAATAATTGAAGCCGTCTTTGGCAAAAGGCTCGACTGTATCTTGGCCGCGGCCTCGAGGTCCGTTTTAATCACTGAATAGGCCTCGCTGAGATTTTTGTTGGTCTCGTTCAACATCCTGTTTCGTTCTTCCAAGTCCTTTTCAAGTTTTATTATCCGTTCCCCGGCCCTTATTCGGACATCGAGTTCGTTTTTTTGAAAAGGCTTGACTAGAAAATCGTCGGCACCGGCTTCCATTCCCTCAACCAGTTCACCTTTGGCATCTTTGGCCGTCAATAGGATGATATATATGTAATACGAGAATCCGCCTTCACGGACTCGTTTGCACAACTCAATGCCGTCTATTCCCGGCATCATCCAATCGGTTATAATAAAATGAATCGCTTCCCTTTGCAAAATATCCCATGCCTCGGTCCCGTCAGCGGCGAGGATGGGTTCATGTCCCCATTTTTTCAGGGTTTTTGATAGAAGCACTCTTATGGCTTCATCATCATCAGCAACCAGGATGCGCATGATACTTCCCTTAATTTAACTCTCAAATGGTGCACTTTGAATTAGAATTCACCTAAGGGCTCACTTTAACATACACCTTCCGCGATCTCGGGCCGTCAAACTCGCAGAAGAAGATCTTTTGCCAGGTCCCGAGGACCAGACGGCCGTCTTCAACAATCACCGTGACCGAACTGCCGATGATCGATGTCTTGATATGGCTGTCGGAGTTCCCTTCCATGTGACGATAACGGTCGTTGGGGGGGACCAATTCATTCAGTTTTCGAATGATATCCGTGCAGACAGCCGGATCAGCCCCTTCATTGATGGTCACGCCTGCCGTGGTGTGGGGCACATAGACCACGCAGATCCCGTCGGTCACACCGGTCTTTGACACCTCCGAACTCACTTGTGAGGTGATATCGACCATCTCTATTCTTGAACCGGTCTTTACGTTGATAGTGGTAGGCATGGTTACCTCCTCAAAGATCCTCCTCTCAGGGCAGAATGATGGGGGACGCGTTGTCTCTATTGTTGCCCTGTTCGGCGCCTCTTTCTTCCATGGCCTTCGTGTAAAATTCCAGGCTCCGTTCCAATAGGGTTTCAATAACCGGATCGGTTTTCAGGATCGAAGCATCCTGAACCACGCTACGTGCCGCAGCAAGTGCCACGCCGGCGGTCTCTTCTTGCCCGAGTTTGAAAAAAATGTATCCCATTTCCTCTAACCGCCGCTTCACCAACCCACGCTTCTCGGCGGGAAAGATCTCACCCATGCTCTTTTCCTTAATCTCTCTGATCCGGACAGATTTCTGTGCCTCTGTAAGGACAATCGGGCTGTCATGCACCTTCAGCATATCTGCCATAAAAGGCCCCAGGGCATCAGGGTCAATCAACCAGGAATCCATTAACTCGTGATCAAAGAACTCCCATAGCCGGGCACCGGTCAGATCGGTTTCCGAGTCAGACGATTCAGGAATTAGGTCATAGATGACCGGCTGGCCAAGCAGGGTGGTATTTTCCAGCAGCCACGGCCTCAGTTCAAGATAATCAGAGGGTACATCTGATTTCAGCGACAGGTGCTTCTGGTAGGATTCTTCAAGAATCGTTGCAGCGTGTGAAAGGGAGGTTTCCACTAAAGGGCCGACCTGTTCCGAGATGTGCTCCTTAAACTCCTTTGCACGCGTCTTGCTGACGTTGTTAAATAAAAACTCCTGAATCCCTTCCTCATCGGAGACGATACCAAACCCGATATCGAGGCCTTTCCCGCCCCGGTGCAAAATGACCAGTACGCCCCTGAATCCGAACCCATATACCGGGCCCACATAACAAAGAGGTCGCTCTTTCTTAAGAGGTTTCAAAATAGTCGAAGAAGCCCTATTTTCAGTGTCGAAGTCTTCCGTGGAAACACCACGCCGATTCAGCTTGAACAAGGCCCGCTTAATTGCCTTTATGACATCTTTTTCTCTAAAACCCGCTCTCACCGCCAAGAGCAGGGGGATAGAAGACGCATCTTTCAATGGAAGGCCATCTATGAGCGCTCGGGCACAACGGGCATCAGGGACCTTTGCAACAATATCAACGGGGTCGGTGCTGGCAATCTCTTCGAGCAGTCTGACAATAAGGGTTTCCTGCTCTTGGCTGAGGGGGGCCCGGGGGGTGGGTTCTTTCCTGGTTTTCCTTTTTCGTTTCATGCCATCGGATCGCTGGCGAGCGTTTTAGGTCGTTTCATGCAGCCTTTTTTTCCTCAATCGCCACATGGTCGTCAAAGCCCCCCTCTTTAAGATAGACATTAATGGTTTCCTCAGGGGAGGTCCTCCAGGTCCCGCCTACATAATTTGGCGCGATCGGCAGTTCTCTCTTGTCATCTCCGCGGTCAGCCAAGATTGCCAATTCAATCTTCCTGGGCCGGCCGAAATCTATCAGGGCATCCATGGCAGCTCTCACCGTTCTTCCCGTGAAGAGGACATCATCCACCAGGATAACTAACTTGTCGTCAACTGAAAAGGGGAGGTCGGTCTTCCCAACTACCGGGGTCGGCCCGATTTTTGTCCAATCATCTCTATACAGCGTGATATCAAGAATGCCTAAAGGCGGCATCGGCACATTCATATCGGCGATGGCCTTCTGGATCCGGGAAGCCAAGAAAGCACCGCCAGTTCGGATGCCCACAAGGACGACATTTCCGCTCGACCCGTTTTTTTCGACGATCTGCCGCGCAATCTCATTAATGCGCTGTGAAACATCCTTTTCTTTTAAAATGACTGACTTCTTCATGGTATCACCATCACCGGAATCGGGGAATTGTTCCCCGCAAGGATGTCTCTGCTCAAGCCCTGTTCCATGCCGGTACAGTCGTTACGGCCTGCGGGCAGAGACACCGTTAAGAAAATAAGATCTCCAGAATCCCTCAAGGAAAAAAATGTTGATTTCATCAATCTCTTTAGGCTATGTCAAATAAATTATTGCAATTTTTATCACTCTTCCCGCAACGCCGACATTCTCTTTCCGGTTGATATCTTTCCACCCCCGTTCGATCAAGGATACACGCAAGGGGATTCCATGGGCATCAGACTTTCAATTATTCAGTGTTCAGTCAAAACGCCTTTCCACCTCGCATATCTCACCAGGGCTGCTATGGCCCGTGCCGCGCGTTCAGGTCCTGGAAACACGGGGACTCCCCGGTCCACAAGCCCCCGTATGGATGGATCTTCGGGACTACGAAAGGTATACCCCACAACCGGTTTGTCATACTTTTGGACCCGTCGGGCAAAAGATCTGCACTGCTCGTCCATGAGCTTCAGGGCCTCGCCCATCACCTGTTCCACGGGCAAACCGATCTGCTGAAGGGCCCTTTTGACGACCTGCGACGGGGTGAGGAAGTAAATGAGCAGGATATCGGCCATCTTTTCTTCAATGAGGATCTCCGGGATATTCGAAAAGAAGTTGTTCGGATTCTTGGAGAAGGTAAGATCAACAGGATTGCTGACGCTCCCGGTACGAGGGATAAACGGGGCCAGCTTCTCTACCGTCTCAGCTGACAAAGCTGGCAGTTTGAGGCCGGCCCTGCCGCAGGAATCGGCGGCTGCGGCACCTGGCCCGCCCGAATGGGTCTGAATCACCACCCTGGGCCCTTTCGGTCTGGGCAGGCTGCCTAAAACCCAGCAGAAATCGAACATTTCCGTAATAGATTGTGCCCGGATAATCCCGCTCTGCCTGAACATGCCGTCGTACAGCCCATCCGGGCCTGCCAGGGCACCTGTATGGGAAAAACCGGCCTGACCCCCTGTCTCGGACCCGCCCACGTAGAGGGCCACGACCGGTTTACGAGGAACGATCGATCGGGCTGCTTCCATAAAGTCCCTGCCCCGCCTGATCCCTTCGATATAGAGGGCGATGACCTTGGTATGGGGGCAGACAGCCAGATATTCCATGGCGTCAACCAGATCGATATCGGCTTCATTACCCACACTGAAGGCCGTACTGAATCCCAACCCTAACCTGGAAAGGTAGTCAAAAAGCTGGGTGACAAGGCTCCCGCTCTGGGATGCCAGGCCGATAAACCCGGGCCCCCCTTCACAGGGGATGAAGGTGGTATTCACCTTCTGGTGGAGATTGGCCACCCCAAGACAATTCGGGCCAAGAACGCGCATCCGGTATTTACAGGCAATCTCCACGAGTTCCTTTTCAAGGCCAACCCCCTCGCCGCCAACCTCCTTAAAACCGCCGGAAACAACAACCACCTTCTTGATACCTTTCCTGCCGCATGCGTCTAGTGTCTGGTTCACAATCTGAGTAGGCAGCACAATCAGTGCAAGATCCGGGACCTCTGGCAGATCCAGGACACTTCGGTACGCTTGTAGACCCAGTACCCGTTCTTCTTTGAGGTGAACAGGGTAGATAGCACCTTCGAAGCCTGCCGACTGCAGAGACATCAGAAGATTGGTTCCCATCGCAGTAATACTATTTGACGCCCCAAAAAAGGCCATACTCCTGGGGTTGGCTATCTGATACAAGGGGCTTTCTTCAATTGAGTTGAACATATTTATTCCTTTCCAATAGAACCGGAACGTATCTTCTCAATAAATCCGGTTCGCTGATTTTAGATCGATTCTAAGTCGGCGAGTGTCTATTCACCCTCCGGGGCGTAGGCCTCTATGGGCCGGAGGGCACGAAGAAACACGAGGTCTGCACATGACGATCGTTCATGGTTTTGGGAACATAGGATAGGAGCATCATTGTGTCAAGAGATTGAGCCCCCCTATTGACAAAACATGGAAAAAGGGATAATGACCTGGCACCCTCTATTATCTCAAGAGAGTACCCGGTCCTTTGATAAACCATGAATACGAAACCATGACCGTTTTGGAAAGGAGCAAGATATGTCATACAATCTCACAGAAGAGCAACAGATGCTCAAGGATACCGTGGCCCGCATCGCTAAAGAGCAGATTGCGCCGGGCGCTGAAAAACGAGATGAAGAGGCAAAATTCCCCTGGGATATGGTGGAGGTCCTCCGGGAGAATGCCCTTTTCGGGGCTGATTTCCCTGAAAAATATGGGGGCTCTGAGATGGGACTTTTCTCCCTCTGTCTAATCATTGAGGAAATAGCCAAGGTCTGCGCATCCACCTCGGTCGTACTGCTCGTTCACGAGCTGGGAACCACGCCGATCATGATTGCCGGAAACGACGATCAAAAAGGAAAATATTTCCCGAAATTAGCAACAGGTGAGCATCTCATTGCCTTTGGGTTGACCGAGGCCAATGCAGGCTCCGATGTCTCCGGTCTCAGGACAAAGGCGGTCAAAGACGGTGATGATTATGTTATCAACGGGACCAAGATGTTCATCTCCCATGCCGATGTCGCTGATTTGCTGTGTGTCGCAGCAAAAACAGACACGGCCGTGCCGGCCACCAAGGGAACGAGCATATTTGTCGTGGAAAAAGGCACGCCCGGACTCAGCATAGGCAAGCATGAAAACAAAATGGGGATTCGCGGCTCTTCAACAGTGGAAGTCATTCTTGAAGACGTGAGGGTCCCGGCTGCAAACATCTTGGCCCAAGAAGGCATAGGTTTTCCAATCATTATGAAAACCCTGGATCTCACACGGATACCGGTTGCGATGCAGGCAGTCGGTATCGCCCAGGGAGCTCTCGATTATGCCATTCAATATACAAAAGAAAGGACCCAGTTTGGCAAACCGATTTTTTCTTTCCAGGGCCTTCAATGGATGATGGCGGACATGACAACCCAGGTAGAAGCAGCCAGGCAGTTGACGTATAGGGCGGCTTCTCTCTTTGAAGGGCTCCCCAAGAACCTGGACAGGCTCCCGAAAGAAACCATCCGTTATTCGGCTATGGCAAAACTGTTCGCCGCAGACACAGCCATGAAAGTCACAACAGATGCCGTCCAGCTATTGGGAGGATACGGGTATGTAAAGGAATACCCAGTGGAAAGGATGATGCGTGACGCCAAAATCACCCAGATATATGAAGGCACCAGCCAGATTCAAAAGGTTGTGATAGCGAGTACCCTGTAGGTAGAAGGCTCCAGTGATTCTCTGCTTGATCGCCTAAACTATTGACACAACTCAGTCACTAATGCTACGTTTGCCGAAAATGAATCTAGGATAAAGGGCCTCCTCATATGGACATCCTGCTCCAGGTTATTGTTACCGGTCTGGCAACAGGTGGCTTGTACGGCCTGATTGCGCTTGGTTTTGTTCTCATCTATAAGGCTACCAGCGTCCTCAATCTGGCCATGGGGGAATTCATGACCCTCGGCGCATTTGTCTGCTTTACAGTACTGACCCAGATCAAGGCCCCTTTCTACTTAGCCCTTCTTCTGACCCTTGTTGCAGCGGTCATCCTTGGCATCCTGGTAGAGCGTCTTATCCTGAGACCGCTTATCGGGGAACCGATTATTTCAGTGATCATGATAACGATCGGGTTAGGCGTTATCCTCAAGGGCCTTATTTATATGGTATGGACGCCTACTTTTCGCAATTTTCCTGAGATTTTTCCCCCTGAGCCCCTGGATCTCAGCTTTGCCGTCGTCCCATCCGGACTCTGGTGGGGCTTTGTCTTTGCCATTATCGGCACTGCTGCCTTCCTCGTTATTTTCAAGTTCTCCCGCACCGGAGTTGCCATGCGGGCCGTGGCCAGTGACC